>JBCCLN010000161.1:0-9126 GCA_039026865.1 Bacteroidota bacterium
C
This sequence comes from Bacteroidota bacterium, assembly GCA_039026865.1. Classification (GTDB taxonomy): domain Bacteria; phylum Bacteroidota; class Bacteroidia; order Cytophagales; family Cyclobacteriaceae; genus Ekhidna. The sequence continues at coordinate 2 of JBCCLN010000161.1, forward strand.
TAATTGAAAATCAAAAACTTATAAAAGCGCTTTTAGTTAGCTATTCTATGTTACACAGCCGCCTTAAAGATGCTATGTCTTGAAATTCGGGTTAAGTTTTTGATAAAAAATCCTAACAAGCTGATTTATTACTTATGCTTTTTCGCTAAAATAAAATATCACAAAAATGGTTTGCAGTTTGGCTAGGACCACCTTTTAGTTCTAGAGTTTTCATTAAACTATTGCTATAATCATAGACAAATGAATCAAATAGATTTTACTATTCATTTTTAACGTCCATACTTTCAAAAGGTATCATCTTATCTTCGAATTGATTAGAATTACTACATAAAAAGACTATTAATCAAGAACGTAGAAAAAGAAAATTAGCTAGGGTTTTATATCTAGCTGTTAATGTAATTTTATGTAGTTTTTAACAGCCTGAATTAGGCCTTTGTTTGTATCTACATATTTTTGAGCTTTTCCTTTTAAAAGATCCTGTGTTTCACGATAAACATGTAGTTTTCTGAAATTTCCTGGCTCAAGCAAAATTTTTCGGGTTATAGAGTAATCTAATTCAAGATTATTGGCAGTGACTTGTTGCATATCAATAGCTTCATCAGTGTTGATATCATTGACAGTAGATTGCAACCTAATGTATTCAAATTCCTTGAGCTTTAAAACGTTAGGTTGAACAAAATTGAAATATCTCATTAAATCCAGCCTGAGTTTATGATCAGAAATATTGGATATAAGTCCTTGTTCATTCATCGACTGAAAAGCACTATTATGCACAACAGCCACTAAATATCCATGCGTCTTTTTGTAATGATATTCAAGGCTATCATCTGATTGATTTGCCAATATGTTTTGAATTGTCTTCTTTAAGTTTCTGCTTATCTCATCGGAATTATCCATATGAAAATGAAATTGAACCGAGTCTTGTCTTAAATCTTCCAAAACATTAATGAGGCCATCTTTAGTAGCCGCGTTCACTTTTCGTTGCTCATTCCAGTTGTTCAAAATAAAAGCTCCCAAAATACCAATAGTAATCACAAGAATTTCCAAAAGATACTCTGGCCACTTTTGGGATAATGTTTGAAATATTCTTTTCATGTTAATTTGAAGTAGTTAAAAGTGACTTTTTTGATCATTACATTTCGAAATCAAACGCATGTTATCTTTTTAGAAAAGTTGTTTGAAGATATACCTTATTTATAAGCTCATTTCTCGCGAATGCAGGAGCTCGTCTATTGGACTCCATGATAATTTTTTATGTTTCAGTAACAATAGGAAAGTTCATAACAATTCCTTGCATTCTCTTTATCCTATTTTTCGTTTGCTGACTTTTCTTGATGAAGGATTTAACCGAATTAAAAAGTTTTAAGATTTTTGTGATGATAATACCAAAGGTTATAATCCGTGATTAAAGGAAGCGTATGTTATCATTTTGTTAAGTGTAAAAACAAAAATTGTAATAATTGCTTTTTTAAACAAATAATCATAGAAACATGAAAAATCACAAATCTTTCTTTGTAGGACTAGTCCTAATTGGGCTATCTACCCTTAAAGTACAAGCTCAGGAAAAAAATATAGTTGAGCTTGCGGTAGGAACGGAATCACTGTCTACCTTAGTTACTGCAGTTAAGGCAGCAGGATTGGTAGAAACCCTGAGTGGAGAGGGTCCATTTACTGTATTCGCTCCAACAAATGATGCATTTAGTAACCTTCCTGATGGTGTATTAGATATGCTATTGAAGCCTGAAAACAAAGACAAATTAACAGCAGTCTTGACTTACCATGTTTTAGGATCAAAAGTTATGTCGGCTGATTTGGAAGAAGGGATGAAAGCTGGTACGGTTCAAGGCGACGAGATTCTAGTAAGTTTAGAATCAGGTGCTCAGATTAACGATGCAAGTGTTGCTTCTGCTGATATTGTTGCTTCTAATGGAGTAGTACATGTTATTGACAAAGTGATATTACCTCCATCTATGGAGTTATAATTAGATTTTACTATTAACACATCAATATAAAGCCTTCTAATGAAGGCTTTTTTTATTCAGTAAAAATTATATAAGTTGGTATGGTTGATTTTAGTTTTTGGTCAATAATAAAGGGCCCTGCATAAGTAAATAAATAGGTAAAACACGAGTAGGATTAGTGGCCTAAGAGGAAATAGTTTTTCTTAATTCGTGTTCTGCTTGCTTATTTTGAAATGATTACTCATCAGTTAGCTTATGACCAAGGAGTACAATTGACAGTGTTAGAAAAATTTAAAAGTCAAGATCTGAATTTTCTATGGGATGCCTAATTAGACTGTTAAGATATCATCACATCCAAAAAAGCACGTTCCCGAAATTCAGGATATCTTCTAGTATAATATGTATCCGTATTTGATCAATCACCTTTTTTGTTCTCTGTATGAAATGTCTTTAACGAAAAAATGGGAGGAAATATCTTCTTTTATGCTGAGTCTAAAAAGTCGTGAAAGAAAAATTATAACATAGTTATTTATTACAATCCGTGGCTAAACAACATTACAACACATAAGCATGTTGATAATTTAAGTTTAAGATCAAAATCTTTGAATTTGAACCTAATTGTCAGTAACCTGGCTATATCACACAAACAAACTTTAAAAGTTTCAAGTTAGATTGCCTTTTTTTAATTAAAAGATTCAACGAATGAAAAATTTATTTACGGTTGCAGCTCTTATGGCCTTAATATTTACGGCCGAAGCACAGCAATTTACTGAACTAGACGCAAGTCCAATGGATGCTGCTTATTATCCACCCAGAGCTGCTTTTCGGACTTTTGCTAAAACAGAGGAAGCCAAAAAAGCAGATGAACCTGTAATTCGAGTAATTTATTCCCGTCCACAGAAAAAAGGGCGAGAAATATTTGGTGAACTAGTAAAATATGGAGAGATGTGGAGAGTTGGGGCAAATGAAGCAACGGAGGTGTTTTTTTTCAAGAATGTAGCGGTAGGGAGTACAAAGCTGGATGTAGGACGCTACACCATTTATGCCGTTCCGCAAGAAAATGAGTGGGAGGTACATTTTAGCTCAGATCTGGATCGCTGGGGACATTATGCTTTCAAACCAGAAGAAAGTAGCCTAGCAAAAATCACGGTGCCCTCACAAGAGACAGAAGAAATAGTGGAAGCTTTCACGATCCTTTTTGAAGAATCCGCGGAAGGAGCACACATGATCATGGCTTGGGATGATAGAATGGTACGTGTACCTATTTTATTGTAGAATTCCTATAAAACCAAAGAGGCTTCTCACAGAGAAGCCTTCCTTTGAATGCAATTTCAAATCAATTTTCATCCTGTTCGATCAAAAACGGAGCATTCCCATCTGTGATAATCACACGTGACCCTGGCGAGTTGGCCAACTCTTTAAAGGCCTCGATACTTTGCCATTGAATAATTTGCGGACTTATTCCCTCTTGAAGAATCTTCTGTGCGTCTCTAATACCTTCTGCCTCTACCTTCTTTCGTTGAGCTTCCAACCGTTCGCGTTGAAGTACAAATTCCATCCTTTGGGCCTCCTGCTCCGCTTCTAATTTATCTTCCACCGCCAATGCAAGACCGCCTGGAAGATTAATTGTTTTCAATAACACCGCCTCGATATCAAAACCTCTATCTTCGAGTAGCTCATCCATACGTTCCTTAATTTCTAGTTCTATCTCAGCACGCTTTGAAGTATGCATATCTTTTGCATAGAATCGAGAACATACGTCGGCAGATGCAGACCGGAAGACACTCCTGATAACGACTTCCTCGTAATTAGTACCAATGTTTTCAATAATAGAGGGAGCATTTTCTGCTTTAATATGATACAAAATTGAAATGACCGATTGTACATTCAAACCTTCCTTTGATGGCAGGTTACTGCTGATTTCAATGTTTACTGTGCGTGTCGGTAACTTGATGACCGTTGTGGTAAAAGGATTAAAACCCCAAGCACCGGGCTGAAGGGTAGATTGGCTCAATTTTCCCATCCTTTGTTTTACCCCAACTTCTCCTTGACGAACAACTGCACAGGAAGACACTACCACTATACATATTAAACTTAAGAACCCATATTTTGACATTTTCATGATATTTCATATTTAGTATTTAAAAAACCGAATTTGCGTTGTAGGTAAGGTTTATATCAAGCTAAACATGAATATCCAAATAGCTAGTAAGGTAAAGATGATTAACGTGATAGCTGGTACGATCTCTGACTAGTGAAATCTCTTTACTAAGATAAAAATTGGAAGATAAAAATTGGAAATTTAAAGGAACGTGAATGGTTGTTCGCTGTAGTCCTTTTTCTCGATGATTACTATGTAGCCCTTCCTCCGATTTTTCAGTCTTCTCTGTTTTTTCGAAGCCATCTTCTATTATATAAGAATTCCCCGTGTATATTATTGCTAGTAGCAGAAACAGTCGAAGGGTATTTTTGATAATGAATATAATCATTGCTATCGGGTAATCCTCACACATTAGAGCAAAGACCGAACCAAAAAGTTTATAAGCAATCGCTCGAAAAAAAATCCTAACTTTTTGTTAGGATTTTTTGCTGTTGTTCAGGTCTAAATCAATTATCGATGGAACTCACTACCCGCTTCATAAACCTGTTAAGCGCTTCCTTTTTTGTTGTTCCTGATTGGATATCTTTTCTGACTTCGATAGCACCATAAAGATTGGAAAGCAATTCACCAATAGTATCTAACTCAGCGTCTTTCAATGTGGGAGCATCCGCTAATGATTCTAAGGTTTCAATGGTTTCCGTCACAAAATCCTCATTATGCTGCTCGATGAACTCAACCAAATGTTTAATTACTGGCAGTCTCATTTACAAAATTCTTTAAGACTTCAAATTTATTTGTCTGAATTTGCTTTAATAGTTGGCCTTTACTAAAGCTTGCGAAAGTAGGCAGATTATTAACATTTGCCAGTTTCCTAGAATTTGGAAACTTCTCCGCATCTGCGATAATAAATTTTATATTGGGCATTTCAGAAGCTAGTTTTTTAATCTTTGGCTTCATCATCCGGCAATTACCACACCATCCTGCTGAAAACTGAACAACCGTACTATCTGTATCTCGAAGTAAATCCTCTAAGTTATCTTCTGTTAATTCCGTTACCATATTAATTTACGTTTTGTAAGTAATTAGCGACACCTTCTCTATTGGCGGCCATTGCATCTTTTCCTTCTTCCCAATTTGCAGGACATACTTCGCCATTTTCCTGAACATGCTTGTAAGCATCAATCAACCTAAGGAATTCATTCACGTTCCTACCTACTGGCATGTGGTTAACACCTTCATGAAACACGGTTCCTTCTTCATCAATCAGATATGTAGCGCGGTAGGTTACATTGTCTCCTTCCACGAGCTCAATATTTTGTTCTTCAACATATTTCGTACCGGTAATGTCTAGGATGCCTAGAGCATTAGCCAGATTTCTGTTACTGTCCGCAATCAAATTATAGGTGATACCTTCTATGCCTCCATTATCTTTCTCTGTATTTAACCAGGCAAAGTGTACCTCGGGAGTGTCACAAGATGCGCCAATTACAATCGTATTTCTAGTTTCAAACTCATTTAAAGCATTTTGGAAAGCATGAAGCTCAGTGGGACACACAAATGTAAAATCTTTAGGGTACCAGAAAAGAAGTATCTTTTTGTTATTGTCTACTGCCTCTTTCAGTACGTCGATCTTAAACGTGTCTCCCAATTCATTTATCGCATTTACCCCAATACTTGGGAATTTTTTTCCTACTAATGTCATAATCGTCGTTTAATTATATTTAATGTTTTATTAGTAACACAAAATTAACTTCGGTGTTAAGAAAATCCATACGATTAAAATCAGCGATTAGTCCATCTTAATTATCTAAAAACAGAATAAAATTTCATAAAAGCTAAATTATACAAGCTATTGTTAAAGTATATTATAAAGTATCTAATCATGAAGGCATCCTATTGATAAATCTTCAAATTATAGCCGATGATAATGGATCAATAAGTTGAAGTTATCGGTGGTCTGAGCTTCCTGCCTGTTCATTATTTATATAATGACGAATCTCTTCGATAAGTTTCGATAATTCCTCATTATCAATTACATATGGTGGCATAATGTAAATCAAATTTCTAAATGGTCGTATCCATACGCTATTTTCTACGAAGAATTTTTGGGCTTTTGGTACGTTTATAGATTCTTTCATTTCTACAACGCCAATGGCTCCTAAGATCCGCACATCCTTTACTGGTAATGTATTGGCCAGTGGCATCAGTCCGTCTTTAAGTTGCTTTTCTATTATTGCAATTTTGTTCTTCCAATTTGAGCTTAGTAAGAGTTCTAAACTCTTATTGGCCACCGCACATGCAAGTGGATTTCCCATAAAGGTCGGACCATGCATAAAAACGCCTGCTTCACTCTCACAAACAGTTGTTGCCACGCGTTTAGTAGTTACAGTTGCTGCAAGTGTCAGATAACCTCCGGTTAATGCCTTCCCTATGCATAAAATATCAGGAGTGATCCCTGCATGCTCACAAGCAAATAGTTTTCCTGTACGTCCAAACCCTGTCGCGATCTCATCGGCAATTAAAAGCATATTATGTTCACAACATAGACGTTTTACTTTTTTTAGGTAATCCGGAGAATAAAACCACATTCCTCCGGCCCCTTGTACAATCGGTTCAAGGATGAACGCAGCGCATTTTTCAGCATTTAGCTGGAAGAACTGTTCTAGTCTTGCAAATTCATACTCAGTGTAAGCTTCACGGAAATGTTTTTCAGGTTGATCTGCAAAAAAATGCTTGGGAAGAAAGTCGGAAAATAAGTGATGCATTCCTCCTTCAGGATCACATACAGACATGGCTCCGGAAGTATCCCCATGATAGCCACCTTTAATCGTCATGAATTTATTTTTCTGTAGTTGACCTTTTGCATGCTGATATTGAATAGCCATTTTCATAGCTACTTCTATCGAAACGGAACCTGAATCAGCCAGAAAAACTTTTTCTAATCCATCAGGAGTAATCTCAACTAGTTTTTTACACAAATCAATTGCAGGCTGATGAGTGATCCCCCCAAACATAATATGAGACATTCTATCTAGTTGATCTTTAATTGCCTCATTCAATTCAGGTACATTATACCCATGAATGGCCGTCCACCAGCTGGACATTCCATCGATAAGCTCACGGCCATTAGCTAGTTTGAGCCGTACCCCTGAAGCGGAAACAATGGGATATGTTGGGAGTGGATTGGTCAATGAAGTGTATGGGTGCCAAATGTGATTTTGATCGAAGCTTAGATCTTCCTTACTTAACATTTGTTATTGCAGATTTCTAAGAATTCCAAGGGAGTATAAATGGGTAGGACAGTGGCACAGCGTTCATAGTCTTTTTTATTCCTGGTAATAAAAAATAAGTTTATATTGTTATATAGCGCAGTATAATATTGACAGGCATCTTCTTTATCACTAAAAGGTGATTGAATAGCTTTAAGGATGACTGATTCGTCTGTAGAAATAATATCACATCCCTCTATCCAATTCATTAAGCGCTTTTCAAAGTTATCTACATTGTAAGTATTTGATAGTATATAAATAAGGTTGGGGATACAACATTCGGAAATCATACATCTTTGTTCATTCATTGCAGCATAGCCAATTACTTCATCCATTTTTTCATGAAATGGTTGACGGAACGCCAAGAAGTCTAAACAGACATCGGTATCAAAGAAGATTTTAACCATATTTTTCATCCACATGATGATGGTAAAGCTTACGATCAGAATCAGGAAGAGCTTGAATAGGATTTGAGCTTTTAATCAACCTTCGCAATTTTTCAAAAGCCTTTTGCCTTCTTACACTTTCCTTTTTCTCCATGTCCTCCTCTATTGCTTCTTCAAATAGTTTTGAAACTGATACACCTCGTTCTTTCGCTTTTTGCTTCGCTTTTTGAATAATATCTTTTTTCACTGTTAGTGTGAGTTTAGTTTTTTTAGTATCTGCATTCATGATACACGTGTTTTTCATAAAGGAACGTATAATTTTAAAGAAGAGTTAATCGGCTAACGTATTTATCTATTATCTCTTTAGTCATCTCTTCTTCCTTTTCGATTTCCAGAAGACATTTTGCACCTGATCGATGCTGGATCACCGCGAAAGTAGATGGATTTTTAATGCCGTTAAAAATGATTCCTACTAAAGGAATATTTCTTTGCTTTAATAGGTTAAGTGACAATAAGGTATGATTGATACTTCCTAAATAGTAGTTAGAAACGAGCACTACCGGCAAATTAGTCTTTGCTACCCAATCGATATTTAAATAATCTTTGCGGATAGGGACCATAAGACCACCCGCTAATTCAATGATAAGACTATTGTTTGTTTCTGGGATTTGAAGTCGATTTTCATCGATTAGCATATCGTCTATCTCTGCAGCCGCATGGGGCGACATAGGTTTGGTAAAGCAATAAGCCTCTGGGTGAATCTTCGTCTTTGGGGACCATTTAGCAATTTTATGCGAATCCGTATTATCCAGATCTCCCGCTTGCACAGGTTTCCAATAATCAGCATTGAGAGCTTTGCAGAGAATAGTAGACGCCACTGTTTTCCCAGCGTCTGTACCTATTCCTGCCACAATTAGTTTTTTATTTATTATCCTATTTGTCATTGATTTCTTTAGATGGATTTTTGAATGAGCTCTATTTTGTATATTCTATGAGTTTAACCCGAAAATTCGGTATTATTCATTGAGATCATGCAATACGTTGAATGTGAGAATCCTTTGAAAAACCCGCCTTTTGGCCCAACTCTTCGTTACTTAAAATTTCAAAGCCTCATTTACGACCAGTAAACTACGTTGTTGAGATTCTGAAGGCCTCGATTTGAACCAAAATCAGTTTGGCAAAGAATTCTTAGAGTTTTACCATAAAGCAGCCAAGAGAAAGTAGTTTAGTACTTACATTATTCCATACGGGACTTAACCCACCTTATACCCACCTTAAGCAGCCTTCTTTAGGGCAGCCAGTTGTTGTTCAAGGCTTTTACTTCGTTTTTCTTTAAGTTTGGTTTGGTTTAGCCGAAATATTTCGGGATTAAACGCTTCTTTTTTAGTCATCATATGAAAATAGATGA
>JBCCLN010000162.1:0-9089 GCA_039026865.1 Bacteroidota bacterium
TAATTGATTCGAAAGAGAAGGACAACATCGTTCCCCAAATGGAATCAAAAATTATTCAGTATGAATATTCAACTACTATAAGAATCCTTTGAAAAACTCGCCTTTTGGCCCAACTCTTCGTTACTCAAAATTTCAAAAGCCTCATTTACGACCAGTAAACTACGTTTTTGAAATGCTGAAAGCCTCGATTTGAGCCAAAAATCCAGTTTTGCAAAGGATTCCATAAATCAATTACTTGAATCAACCCAACACTATTTGTAATGAATAATGCGAGTAATGCTGTATTAAATCCTGGCCGCCATAAATAAGCTTAGATCTTTAAATGCCAGGTTAAATCGTTTGGCCAGATCAAGATTGGTCAAGGTGCCGTTATAAGAATATACTCCTTTTTGAAGCCACGGTTTTCGGTAGATCATCTCATCAATACCCCCAAAATCTCCTGCTTCCAATAAAATAGGCGTAAAAATATTTGAAATGGCAAGTGAGGCCGTTCTAGCTACTCTAGAGGCGATGTTTGGTACACAGTAATGAGTTACTTTATATTTTACAAAAACAGGATGGTCGTGGCTGGTCATCTCCGAAGTTTCTATGCATCCCCCCTGATCAATGCTCACATCAATAACGATGGAGCCTGGTTTCATCTCCATCACCATCTCTTCGGTAATCAGTATTTTATTCTGACCTTTTTCCATTCTGATCGCTCCTACCAAGACGTCTGCTTCCCGTAACTCTTTTTCAATGATGGATGAATCAAACGTTGAGGTATAAATCTCATGACTGATCAAATGTTTTAGACGGCGCATTTTATAGATGTTGTCATCAAAAACACGTACTTCCGCTCCATGTCCCAAAGCTGCCCTGGTAGCAAACTCGGCTACAGTTCCGGCCCCTAGGATAAGCACTTTAGTGGGCGGTACGCCCGTGATCCCTCCTATGATAATCCCTCTTCCTTCATTGGTACTGCTTAGGTACTCCGCGGCAATGATCATCACGTTACTTCCTGCAATTTCGCTCATTGCTCGGATGAGTGGCAACCCCCCTTTTTTATCTTGCACAAATTCATATCCAATAGCAATAAGTTTTTTCTTATTAATTGCTTCCAGGTATTCCGCTCTTTGCTTGCCTACTTGAAATGCAGATATAAGCGTACTACCCGGCTTCATGAGATTAATCTCTTGGATTTTGGGTGGTTCTACCTTCAATACCGTATGGCAGGCAAATACTTCTTGGGGACCGTAGGCAATTTTAGCCCCAGCCTCACTGTATTCCTGGTCTGAAAAATTAGAGGCGTCACCGGCCTTTGATTGCACAATTACTTCATGTCCATTCGCCACCAGCACCCCAACCGAAGCTGGTTTTAGTGGAACCCGTCTTTCTTGCCTGGTGATCTCCTTAGGCACGCCAATTTGCATGGATTGATTGCTTTTGGAAATTTTTGCCGGGGCTTCCTGTGGATATAAACTTTGCTCTTTTGCAAGCTGAGCAAATCCGGATTTAGATGCGTCATTCATTTAGGTTGGGCTGTTAAGGATCGTGTGTTATGACCTACTAAATTAATATTAATTTCCAGGTATTCTTCTGGTAAAAGGGGCTCCACCAGCCCGGGCCATTCCAGTAAGCAGAAGTTTCCAGAATACAAATATTCTTCAGCCCCAATATTGATCGCCTCTTCTATTTCAGTAAGTCGATAAAAATCAAAATGATAAATCATCCCTGTTTTTGGGCTTTTGTATTCATTGATAATAGAAAAAGTGGGTGAACTCATTTCATCTATAACCCCCAATTCCTTACATATTTGCTTGATGAGTGTCGTTTTCCCTGCTCCCATCTCTGCGTAAAAACACCATACTCTAATTTGACTGAAATTACTGATCAGTTTTCTAGAAATTTCAGATAGCTCTTCCTCGATGTAATTAGGATAGTTCATTTAGTGCTAAGAATCACTAACGGAACAAGGATTTCTTCCATAGATATTCCTCCGTGCTGAAAAGTATCTTTATAGTGCCTTGCGTAATAATTAAAGTTGTTTGGATAAGCAAAAAAATGGTCATCTTTTGCAAAAACAAACGTGCTGCTCACGTGAGACTTTGGCAGCCCTATCTGTTCTGCTTCCCTATGAAAATAGACATTCTTTTCATCAAAGGCCAGGTTTCGACCTACCTTATACCGGAGGTTAGTATTGGTATTTTTATCTCCAACAATTTTTTGCGGCTTGTTTACACGTATAGTTCCATGGTCTGTTGTTAGTGCCACTTTCACTTTTCGAGTGGAGAGTGCCTTTAAGGTATCCAAAAGCGTAGAATGGGAGAACCAGGATTTCGTAAGGGACCTGTAGGCAGACTCATCGGGGGCAAGCTCTCGTATCATCTGCATGTCTGTTCTTGCATGCGAGAGCATATCCACAAAGTTGAAGACAATTGCATTGAGACGATTACCCATAAGATTAGAAACGCTCTCACTCAAATACTTTCCTTCCTCTGCTCTTAGTATTTTGTGATATGAAAACTTATCCGTAATTCTATTTTTAGAAAGGTTGAATTCCAGCAGTTCTTTTTCAAATTGATTTTTTTTATCGTCTTCTTCCTCATCTATCCAAAACTCAGGGCAACGTTTTGCTATTTCCACCGGCGTCATTCCTGCAAACAAACTATTCCGCGCATAAGCCGTAGTGGTGGGTAATATGGAGTAATAAAGCTCTTCCGAATCTACCGTGAATAATTCCAGCACTTCAGGTTCCAAAATCTTCCATTGGTCATACCTCAAATTATCGATTACTATCAAGAAAACAGGATCGTCTTCCAACAATGGGAATATTTCTTGCCTGATGAGGTTATGAGACAACAGCGGCCTATCTACATCAGGATTACTAATCCAATCTTCATAATTGTTGATGATAAAGTCTGAAAAGTTACTATCGGCCTCCACTTTTTGGGCATGGAGTACTTCTACCATACTCTTATCTTGGGTCTCATCTATTTGTAGCTCCCAATAAATCAGTTTTCTGTAGACGTCTGCCCAGTCTTCGTAATCCTGTGCATCCATCACTTGCATGGCTAATTGCTGAAATTCCTTTTGATAGTCCTTATTTGTCTTTTCCGAAATGATCCGTTTATTATCCAGGATCTTCTTTACTGATAGCAAAATTTGATTGGGGTTTAAAGGCTTGATCAGATAGTCGGCAATTTTAGCGCCGATAGCCTCCTCCATTATTTCTTCCTCTTCACTTTTTGTTATCATTACCACCGGAAGATTAGGATGGGTAGATTTGATGTAATTCAACGTTTCTAATCCATTCATACCTGGCATGTTCTCATCTAAAAAAACGAGGTCAAACGGATGGTGATCTATCTCTTCTAATGCATCAGATCCACTGTTTACGGGCACAAGATGATATCCCTTCTGCTCCAGAAATAAAATGTGTGGCTTTAACAGTTCTATTTCATCATCAGCCCACAAGATTTTATATTGCTGCATAATTTTCGTTTAGCATTCACTAAATAAATCACTTATTCACTTGAACAAAAGGAAAGTCCTAAACGATCCCGTTTATGGGTTTATTAATATTCCCGATGACCTCATTTTCGACATTATTGAGCACCGGTACTTCCAGCGGTTGAGAAGAATTAAACAATTAGGATTATCTGATTTTGTTTATCCCGGCGCCATTCATACGCGCTTCCACCATGCACTTGGTGCTATGCACCTCATGAGAAAAGCGCTTAATTCTTTGGAAGACAAAGGAATTGAAATAAACAAAGAAGAAAAACAGGCGTGCATGTTGGCTATTCTGCTACACGATATCGGCCATGGACCTTTTTCCCATACTTTAGAGTTTTCCTTATTCCAAAACATTCGTCATGAGCAAGTGAGTATATGGATGATGGAAAGATTGAACAAAGAGTTTAAAGGTGCGCTGGATCTTACGCTGACGATCTTTAAGAATCACTATGAACGTCCGTTCTTTCATCAGTTAATCTCCAGCCAGCTAGATATTGATAGACTGGATTATTTAAAAAGAGATTCGTTCTTTACCGGGGTTTATGAAGGTTTTATTGGGTCGGAAAGAATTATTAAAATGCTTAATGTTTTCAGTGACCAATTAGTGGTAGACTTCAAGGGAGTCTACAGTGTTGAGAACTTTTTGAGCGCAAGAAGGCTTATGTATTGGCAAGTTTACCTCCACAAAACTTTAGTAAGCGCAGAAGTGATATTGATACAACTCATTAAAAGAGCGAAAGAACTTGTGCAAGGAAAAACGTCTCTAATGGCTACCCCAGCCCTATCTATTTTCCTGGAAAGGAATATTACTCTTGCTGATTTTAAAGAAGACTCGGATATTTTAGAAATTTATTCGCTACTTGATGATAATGACATTTGGGGTTCCATTAAGTTCTGGCAAGAACATGATGATTTCGTATTGAGACACTTAAGCAAAGCGCTGCTAGAACGCAAATTGCTGGGAATTTCTTTTTCAAATGATGAGATAGGCAGAATCATTACTGACAATTTGGTCTATAAGCTGAACCAAAAATGGAACATTGAAGAAAATCAATCGAGGTATTTTGTGAAAACGGGGCATGTGAGCAATTCAGCTTATATCGCTTCTGGCCAATCCATCAAAATATTGAGAAAAAATGGCACTGTGACCGACGTAGCTGAGGCATCCGACCTTCCTAATATCAAGGCTATGAGCAAGATTGTGAGAAAATATTATCTATGCGCCCCAAAAGCGATACTCTAATTTTCTCCTTGTGAGATGCAAACCCCATTTCAAAAAAAGCATGGCCATTAACCCGAAATTTTAAGACATGGTAAAAGTAACATAGAGCAGCTAACCCGAAAAATTCGGGTGCTATTCATTGAGATGAGGTAACACGTTGAATAAGAGATCATTGATTTTGAATGGGATGCCAAAATCGTTCCCCAAATTTGAGGAATCAAAAATCATTCTGTTATGAATATTCAACTACTGTAAATCAATTACTTGAATCAACCCGCCACTATTTGTGGTGAATAATGCGGGCTAACTTCCCGTAGCAGCCATGCAAGCCTATGAATTTAATGGTGATTGGATCCCTACCTGAATTTTGGATGGAAGGTAAACCCTATTTAGAGGTATCATTAGCAACATTTGATTTGAATCAAAATTCTAGATTGGATTATTTGAAATGATGGACTTTGCAATTTCAGATGAACCATCCAAAATGGAAAATAGTCACTTATACTTCTCAAAGTTGGTATTAAAAGCTTTAGTGTATGAGAATTAAAAACAAAAAAATATGTCGACGGGCATGTAAGTATAAAAAAACGAAGAAATTAAAAGTTGCACTACCAGGATAAAAATCGGATGAATAAACCACATTCGTCTTCCCATGATACACTGTAAAGTCATCCCAATGGATGGCTATTTCCTCTGCGTTTTCATTACTCAAGTAAGCCAGGATATACCCCTCTCTGTCTGCGATGATGTCATTAAGGAAGATTTGCTCATAATCGTGTGGAGCAGTACGTAACGCTGCGGTGGATAGTTCAAAATCCTTCTTAGATTCTACAGAATTACCAAGCTTGTTTAATTCTATCACTCGTAAACTTTTGATGCAAGTAAATTCTCTGCAAACTCTCTCCAAGATGGTTTTTCGTCTGTCTTACTATTGTAATTATAGCCATAAAGTGCTTCCAGAAAAAGCTCTAAACTATCGTTCTCCCATTCAGAGCCATTATTCTTGTAATCTTCTTGTAAAAGCTTCAAAAATTCCTTGAAGTCTCATCCCACCCAGCCGCTCGCTTGTAGCGAGTGACCACTATTTTTCTTTTTTTTATTCAATGGTCATTCTTATGAAGATCATATTTTATACTCGTCACTCGGCACAGCCGAGCGACTGTTTTGGAATAAATTCATCCAAATATGAGCGTCCCAACCATCACCAAAAACGTACATTAAAGCCGCATTTAAATACCATATCAAAATATTGAGTATTGGAATAAATGCCGAAACAATTAAAACCCCTGTCAGTATAAGCGAGAACTTGATTTTACTTACATCCATAATTCAATCTTATTAATTACCACCTGTGAACTGACTATTCCAATCTCTCTTTGGCTCTTTTTGTAAACTCAGGATATACCTTATTTTTATATTCTTCATCATTTTGGATGCGATCAATAGAAGGAGAAAATTTTTCAAGGGAATATTCCAAAAAATCATTTTTTAAAATTAATCGCCTGCCCAGCTTGTAAGCTATTTTGTAAATTGTATCATTAGACCAGGTCATGAAAAGACTATCTGAACTCAATGAATAATCTAATACTTCAATCGAATATGAAGTTTCATCCAGCATCAAGACCTTCTCTCCATCGAACCATATCTCAGCATACTCATTTTGTCTATTTAAATATGACCACTTTCCTGCGATGCCATCTTTCCTTTCACATGAAGTGATTATCAAGACTGTCAAAAAAATCAAACTGAATTTTACTTTCGTTTTCATTCTTACTTAGTTATTCCGCTAAACTTGAATCCAAATTTTCTAGTGAAGCTTTTCATATTGGATTCTCCTTGAAATTTGATAAACATATTAATCGCAGGGTAATTTGATCCAGACTCTGCATCATAATGGAAGTAGTACATTCTTTGATGGGGAACATACCAGTTATCATTTGAATCAGGGATGCTACTTGTAGGAAGTTTAGACTTATGATTCAGCATTACAGAGATCGGCATCTGGCTTCCAGTAATCTTAGTTGTTGTACCACGCAACATTGATGTGTTCCCAAAACCATAGCCTTCACCAGTCGGATGATATGGTATATTCTGGAAAAAATTGTTATGATTAAACTGCCCTTCAGAAATAGTGTATTCCATTGCAAAAAGAATTTGATTAATCCTTCTCGAATCAGTTGCCACACTTGATTGCCAATCCATTTTTAGAACCTTACTTCCAGTCACATTTGCAACTGATATACCCGAAATAATATCTCCTTCCCCAGCGGGGCTTCTACTAGGTTGGTTTAATACATCTGTTTGGAATCCATTCTGATCAAAAATAGCTCTGGCTTGCTCACCACCAAGATTAAACTGTTCGGCAAATGTCGCGATGTTATCGTCAGCCTCTGCTGTGTAATAAACTGAACCATCTTCTTTCACTTCTGGTATCCAATCATCTATCATATCTACTGGAAACAATCCTGTCGGATCTGTAAAGCTTACCGGATTGTTTCTAAACAGCGAATACGACGACTGATCCGGGAACTTATTTGCTAGAATATCTTGCGCATTGGTTCTCCAGGTAAGTGGATCCCAGCCTCTCGGACCAAAGTCATAAACTCGCAGCTCTGGTAACCATTCTTTACTCTGGAACTTCCATTTATTCTCTACTGAAGCAGTTCTTTGATGCTCGTTGAAGGTAAATCCGCCAGGATAGTAGTTCGTTGCGTAAACCACATTCGTTTTCCCATGATACACCGTAAAGTCATCCCAATGGATGGCTACTTCCTCTGCGTTTTCATTACTCAAGTAAGCGAGGATATACCCCCCTCTGTCTGCGATGATGTCATTGAGTGAGATTTGCTCATAATCGTGTGGAGCAGTACGTGAAAGCTGCGGTGGAATTAAATTCCATCAAAAATCTCTTCTGCATATTCTTCATACGATATGTTATTTTTCTTTTTTCTGCTCAGTAAACTCTTCAACTTTTCGAATTGCTTGGAATACTTTCTCATATTTTCAATTGAATCTAAAAGCCTTTTCTTCTGATCAAGATCATTAGAGTTATGAAGGACAATACACAATTCTGCCAAATCATAGAAATCGCCGTTTGAAATCAACCCATTAACATATTCAGTGTAATTGCTTAGTCTATCTGTCTCTAATCTCTTATTCCAAAAGGCTGTCAATCCATTTCCCTTGCCTAAGGACAACAAAGAATCTGTGAGTATGTATGAAGTAGTTAAGTCAGTACAGTTTAGCAACAGATTTTGGTATGATTCTTTCCAGCGAGATTCTCTTTCGTAGTGATTTAGCATAACGTAATTGCCATCTGTAAAGAAAAGAAGAACTGTACGGACAAATGAATCACGTAAAAATAGTTTACTCAAAAGAGATGAATCTGAATCACACTTATATCCATCAACTAGAGATAAATATAAGTACTCTCCAAGAACTTTTTTATAGTCACTACTCGACTCAATTTCATCTGAAACAACAAAGTAATCGGCACAATTTGTAGGTGAGGAATTTCTTTCAATTAATAAATTTGGCTCATTCTGAGCAGTACAGCTAAAAGCAGATAAGCTTAGCATAAAGACTAAAATTCTATAATTATTCATTGTTCATTTTATCAAATGTTACTTTTATGAAGTTTGAATGACCTGCATTTGTGTCTTCAGTTCGAAAATCTTTAATCTTTTGCATAAAGTTTGACTGACTACCACCAGAGTTGCTCTCTAGATTTGTATTATCGATTGTAACACCATCAGCAGTGCTAGTAAACTGACCAGATCCCACACATAATTGGCAACCATCAGTCGCGCCTTTTAGGTGAAACTGAATTGCTGTCCTTGTAGCGTCCTCTCCTGCTTTCATAGCTTCTATATTTTGATCATTAATATTATCAAGATCTCTTAACTCTAAGACGTTATTCGTTCCACTCCATCGAGACTTAATTTTACCTTGAAATGAATCACCATCATTTTGAACATCAAATGAAACATCTTCAGCTGCATCCTCTGGGTTCTCTGCGTCTTTTCTATATCCTTCACGTGTGAAATAGAATGTTGCAGAACTACCAGATTCATTGCCTACAGTCACTTCATAAACATCGACCTCCTTTGTTTCCTGAGTAACACCTCCTGCAACCTCACTAGAAGAAAACAAATTAATTTTTGTTGTTCCAAACACGTTATTAGTAACCTGAATTTTCACTGTATCACCATTGGGGTCAATGTTACTTATCGGATTACCGTGTAACACACTTTTTTCCTCATTTTCCACCCAATTTTTTGAGTGAACCACCCGTAAAGGGCTGATTTCTTCGTGCATGAATTGGAGGCATCCCATTCATACGTTAAGATAGCAAAAGATAGTAAGCACA
>JBCCLN010000163.1:0-9064 GCA_039026865.1 Bacteroidota bacterium
AAAACGACAAATTAAGAGGTTTAGAAGGAAAAAAGATTTTTGAAAAGATAGCTCTTCTTGAAGATGACTATGACATTCACTTTAATTACGCGAATGCCCTAACACTTCTGGAAGAATTTGAACAGGCTGAAATCCAGTATAGAAAAGCACTCAGTAAGAATTCAAATTACGCTGAAGTTTGGAAGAATTTAGGAAGCTTGTACCATAAGATGGAAGAATTCGAGAAGGAACTTCAGTGCTATAATAAAGCTCTTGAAATTGATCCAGAAAAAGCTGAGGCTCTGATGAGCAAGGGAACAACATTATTTAAGATCTATGACAACCCGAAAGAAGCCCTAAAACTTATGCTAAAGTCGTTCGAGGTAAGCAATGATTTTAACAAAGCTTTTATTGCCGGATATTTTTGGATATCAGAAGTATACCAAAGTCTAAATGATTACGAGAATGCAGGTATCTGGACTTCAAAAGGACTAAAAGTTGATCCTGGTGATGATTACTTATTAAACCAGCAGGCTCATATTTTTTGTAAAGTATGGAAGAACCAAACAGAGAAAATTGATGATACCAGAAGCTTTCTTGAGTCTTATTTATTCTCCAGAGGCGATGTTCCAAACAAGTATCCAATTATTCAGGAAATCTCACAAATCCGGCTCTATCAAAAAGAGCCTTTCATGGTAATATGGGAAGACCTACTAGAACCAAACGTCAAACTTTTTGAAAACGTTATTCTTGATGATGTAATGCTGTTATTTGAAAATGGGAATGAGATTTTTGAAGGCATTAGGTCTTTTGGAAGATATGAGGAGTTTAGAGCTACAAGCACACTGGAAAAATACCATGCAATAATATTAGAGAGACTTCCGATTGACGGTATCAGCAGTAAAATCATCCATTTAATCGATATTGCTCTTGCGTACTCCTATGGCCTGTTTTTTACTTCACTATCTAAGGTAACTAAGAACGAATCTTTCGAAACAGAAAAGGATATCCCGGAACCTATCTTTAATTTTCTATCCTATGCACTGCCTAAAATATCTAAGCTGATTTATGAAGAAATTGGTAAACTAATTGATCCTGAAGTAAAACGTGAATGCTGCGTGCTGATGTCGCATATTAGTACTGTAGAAATCAGATTACAATTAGAAGATGTAATCCCCAGATTCAATTTAAACCCAGAGCCGCTAATTGAGGTTTTTACCAACCCTTAGGTTGGACAGGTCTGGTTTGAATACTTGTACCTGAAGTGTGAGCTGGAGATTAAATAATTGGTAGAGGAGTCGCTGCCTCAAAAGGCAGATGCGTACGTGGGCCAGATCACCGCTAAAGGAGGCAGAAACAAAGAAGAGCGACTCCAACAGGCCGCAGAAAAGTACCTCACCAAGGCTTGTGCCTTAGCCCGAAAGGTGAAAGCGATGATCGAAAATCCCGCTGCCGGTGAGCGGGATACAGTGGCGGCGTGGTGGGAGTGGTGGTATTACCATGAGATGTTGGTCAAACATATTGAGCGGGTAGATCGCCGAATCCTTCAGGGAGAAGTCATCCCGCATCAAGAGAAGCTGTTCTCCATCTTTCAGCCTTACGCCGAATGGATCAACAAAGGCAAACAACATCCTCCGGTGGAAATCGGCAAAGGGCTCACCATAGCCACCGATCAATACCAACTCCTCTTAGACTGGCAAGTTGGCCAGCATCAGACCGATCGTGAGTTGACCCTTCCCATTGCAGACCGACTCACCAGCAAATACACGGTGAAGAGCATGAGCTTTGACCGGGGGTTTTATGATGCGTCAAACAAGGCGTTAATGATATTTATAAATAACGTAATAATAAATGGGTTGTTCTCTTAAAGACACTATTTAGCTCATTTTATCCGTTAGGCCCTTCTTTTTGAACTGACCCAAGATATGTTGAAGAAGCTCTTGATAATAACTGTGATTTATCTGATGAGCTGTGAATGTTGTCTTGATTGTGCTTCAAGGAGAGATTTGTACCCTCAAGAATGAAATCTTCTATCCAAACTTTCTATGTCAAATTACATTCTGTTTGTGAAGTCGTTCCTGTATGATTGAATGAGACCGGCTTGGTCTCTAAGATAATTTGATTTCGATTTTCCCTCTTAAAGAGTGATTAAATCCAAACAAACTCTTCTGATAATGAAATTAAAGAAAGGCTTACTTCAACTTGCTAGGAGAATAACCAAAATACCTCTTAAAAGCAGTACTAAAATGCTGTGGATTTTTATATCCAACTTTAGCACTAACTTCCGATACACTTAGGCCGTCTAACAAAAGAGACGTTGCTTCATTCATTTTGACCTGATTCCAATATCCAAAAATGGTCGTTCCGAAAATCTCCTTAAATCCCTTTTTCAGCGTAAATACATTAGTGCCTACCTGTTGAGCTAAACTATTAATAGTAACATGTCCCGTGATTTTTTGCGTTAATATTTCTTGAACAGCTCGTATTTTTTCTTCATGTTTTTTATAAGCATTTGAAAGAACCGTACATTCAAGATCACAAATTTGCTCTAGTTGAAGCATTAGCAATTCAATTACATGTGATTCCAAGAACATTTTTTTAAATTGACCTGTTCGATTACAATGAATTACCTCATAAATGAGTTTCTTCATTTCACGATTAATGGGATAGTTATGCGGAGAAAGAATCTTTGTTTGTTTTTTTTCGATACATTCTCGAAATAAATCAAAAATACCCCCACTTGGTAAGTATTTCTTAAATACAGAAGGTAGTAAATTAACCTCAAAAATTTTGATGTTCTTGTCTGTGCTACAATCTATTACCCCTTTGAAATGGCTTGAATAAATTAGATTATGTTGATTGGGGCGGAAACCTATTTCTCGTTGAAAGTTATTGGAGGAAGTTCGAGCCGTTCCTTCCAAGGCAAAGTGCATTTCTATTGTCTCTACTTCTGAGTCAAAGTATATAGTGATGGGTCTAGGTAAATTCAAATCACCGTATCCGATATGTACTCCCTCAAAGAAAATTTCTTTGAATGATCCTCCAAATATTGAGTGATCAGCTTTATAGTTACGTTCCATAAAAAATGACTGATCCGGTCGAAATGCGTCCGGATAAGCCACTTCAATAGCTAATTCCTGAAGTTCATAATCATAAATTCTGGTTCTCAATTACTTTTCAGAATTGGTTATTTTAACAAAAGTGAAGCGTTTTTTTTAAAGAAACAATCTATATAGGTAATGAGAAAATGGCCCAGTTCATTACATTTCAACGTATCCAACAGGTTAAATGAAGCGTTTAATTGCTACACTACAACGATTTGTTTTTTCTTTTTGCGTAGTTATTAATACGCTTTGCGTATATCATCCCCTAAGCGCCACATTTAAGTTTGTCATTATTTAGAATTATTGAACTAGGAATTTAGTAAATATAAAAAATGGGATTTAGCATAAGTTTGAGCACATTTCGATTTAGAAATCTGTTGATCCGTAGCATTTGCTTTATCTAAATGATCCATTTTCTTTGCGGTAGCTTGTCAGAGCGATTATTAAAAGCCTAACTTCAATGGAATTATTCTAGATAAATCATCAACCTTAATCATAATATGAAACCAGTAAAAGTGAAATTTTGGATATCCTCAATAGTATTAGTATTGGGTTATCAAGCCTCCGCGCAATATCAAATTAAAGGAACCGTCAATGATGAAAATGCAGAACCCTTGCCTGGAGCAACAATATTGTTGCTTAATACTTCCAAATGGGCACTTTCTGATGCTGATGGATCATTCGTTATAAAAGATGTAGAGGGCGGTACTTATTTCGCTGAGATCTCTTACCTCGGTTTTCTCACCAGTCAACAAAAAATTGAAGTTGATCGCAATGTGGAGATAGACTTTGAGATATCTACCACTCAAGAGCAGCTCGAAGAAGTAGTAGTGAGTGTAAATCGTAGATTGGAGGATATTCAAAAAACAGCCTCTGCGGTTTCTGCGATCCAAAGCAAGCAAGTAGAACAGCTTCAGATAAAGCAGTTTGGTGAACTTAATAGTATTGCCCCAAATTTCCGCTCCTATGATGACGGGGGAACGGGATCCTTTTCGATAATTGCTAGCCGCGGTATTTCCACAATTGATCTTGTTCCCACCATTGGCTTGTATGTAGATGATGTTCCGTATTTTACCACCCTTGCTTATCCTTTAGCACTTAGCGATGTCGAACAGATAGAAATCTTAAGAGGTCCCCAGGGAACATTGTATGGACGAAATGCATTGGCTGGTGTGATCAAAATCACCACCAAAAGGCCATCCAATAAGCTTGGAGGTTTCGCAACAGCAGGTTTCGGAAATTTGGATTCTCATGAATTCGGAATTGGATTAAATGCCCCAATACTAGATAACAAATTCTTGCTGCGAACAAATGTAAATTATACGAATAGAGACGGTTTCGTAAGGAATAACTTTAATGATAAGGACCTACAAAATAGGGAAACGCTTGATGGGAACTTTAAGCTAAAATATTTTGCAAATGATCGCTTTTCATTGTCGTTGATCTATGGGCTACAACATCGAGAATCATTAGCTTATGCGTTTGCAATAGCTACCCCTGATAATTCATTCCAGGATATCCTTGCAAATACTCCCAATCAAGCAAACATTAATGAAGATGTCTTTAGGAAATCTACTACTCACAATGTAGCTCTTAATGCAACTTATGATTTTGATAAGTTCAATCTTACTGCAGTAACTGCTTATCAATATACGGATCAAAGCAGAGTTGATGATTTTGACTTAACTCCCCTCATCATACAATCGGCCGAAAGTGAATTTGACTTTAGAAATATCTCACAAGAAATACGTCTTGCTTCAAATGGCCAGAGAGCATTTGAATGGACGACAGGAATATTTGCATATAAAACCCAGAACGAAACGGATGATATCCTTTTTTCAGGGGCTGATAACATCCAGGATCCTTTTGCGCCAAATCAGCGCAACGATGAAACCGAAAGAAAACAAGAAGGGATCGCTGTTTTTGGACAGACCTCCTATAATTTGACTAATAAGCTGAAACTTACTGGTGGATTAAGATTTGATTATGAAGAAGCATCGGCATCAGTCACTCAGGTTTCGAGTGTTCCTGGTTTACCAGTCAATAGTTTTGATGAATCAGCAGATTTTACGGCCCTATCTCCAAAATTATCTTTGGGGTATCAGGCAAAGACTGATGTATTCTTATTCGTTAATATAGCACGTGGATTTCGGCCCGGAGGAATTAATACGTTTGTAACTAATCCAGCAGACGCCCCATATGATCCCGAAAATACGATCAATTATGAAGCTGGACTA
This sequence comes from Bacteroidota bacterium, assembly GCA_039026865.1. Taxonomy (GTDB): domain Bacteria; phylum Bacteroidota; class Bacteroidia; order Cytophagales; family Cyclobacteriaceae; genus Ekhidna. The sequence continues at coordinate 5,321 of JBCCLN010000163.1, forward strand.
AAGTCTAATTTCATGAATAATCGTATCAAATTCAATGTTACTGGCTTTTATATCAGATACAGCGATCAACAGGTTTTTACCGTTCTTGACGTCGGAACGTTCAATTTTGGAACTGATAATGTTGGAAAGTCAAGAAGTTTAGGTTTGGAAATAGAATCACAGTGGGTAGCTACCAAAGGCCTTACATTCAGTACCAATCTGGGCTATTTAAATACTGAAATACTAGATTACATTTCTTCTGGCATTGATTTTAATACAGGAGCCGAAATTCAAAATGATGAATCCGGCAACGATTTGCCTGTCTCTCCGGAATTCAATGGCAACTTAAATGCAAATTATATTCTTCCTATTAACGACAGATTTAACCTTGAAACATCTGTTGATTATATCTATCAAACCGAAATTTTTTGGAACGTTCAAAATGACATTACTCAAGATGCCTACGGTTTATTAAATGCAAAAATTGGAGTCACCTCAAAGAACATGGATGTTTTCTTCTGGGGTAAAAACCTAACTGATATTGCATATTTCAGCTACGGCTATGGAGTAGGTGGGTTTAGCGGAGCATCTTTCGGACTGCCTCAGACTTACGGTTTCACGGTGACGGGTAAATTCTAAATGAAAGTAGCACGTTACATCATAAAGTTTCTATTAGCTTTCATCTTTATCTATGCCGGAATAGAAAAGCTCTTCATATCCTACAATCCTTCTGTTTTTAGGAGAGCCTATCTCTTAGGATCGGTGATGATGGTTCCACTCATGCTCTGTTTGCTCATGACTCACGTTTTTCTCTCAAAAAATATAGGCTTCATGATTTTAGATAGTTCAATGTCCGCAGTACTTGTGCCAAGTCACTATAAAGGATTAAGAGATACTTTTTTCAAACCTCAAATGAAAATTATTTAAAAATGGGAATATTAACACTAAAAATAATTTACGGCCTTTTCATGGTGATCAATTATATTGTTCGTCGACCCCATGAACAAAAGAACAAGAAAAACAAGATTATCGATGACCAAAAGAGCTTTCAAGAGAAACTATTACTCTTTCTTGTCTTTGTTGGTATGATGTTACTGCCACTAATCTATGTTTTTACAGGACTTTTCAGTTTTGCCGATTATCAGCTGTCCTTGCCGTTTCATGCTCTGGGCGTTGTTATTATGAGCCTTTCATCATGGCTTTTTTACAGGTCCCATAAAGATTTGGGCAAAAATTGGTCGGTGAGTCTGGAGATCAGGGAGGAACACAACTTGGTATCTTCGGGTGTGTACAACAAAGTTCGCCACCCCATGTACTCTGCAATATGGCTTTGGAGTATTGGTCAGGCATTGCTACTTAATAACTACATCGCCGGGCTTAGTGGATTACTATTTTTCGGGCTCATGTACTTCTTAAGGGTAGGTCCGGAGGAAAAGATGATGGAGGGAACATTTGGTAATGAATACCTGGTGTACAAATCAAAAGCAGGAAGGCTATGGCCTAAATTCTAACTACGAATTCAAAAAATAAAACTTATGCACTTAGAAATAAAGAACCTATCAAAAACTTACTCCAATGGGGTAAAAGCACTAAAAGACGTAAGCTTAACCATCAGCAAGGGAATGTTTGGCTTGCTTGGCCAAAACGGGGCAGGAAAATCAACACTGATGCGTACTATTGCCACTTTGCAAGACGCAGACTCCGGAACCATTCATTTCAATGATATCGATGTTGCCAAAGCGCCGGAAAAATTAAGAGAAACACTTGGTTATCTCCCTCAGGAGTTCGGGGTTTACCCGAATGTCTCGGCAAAGGAATTACTCTCCCATATTGCTAACATGAAAGGTATCGTTAACCGAGGGGAGCGAAAAGATACCGTTGAGGCCTTACTGCAAAAGGTTAATCTTTACGATGCAAGAGACAAAAAATTAGATGGCTATTCAGGAGGGATGAAACAACGGTTTGGTATAGCGCAAGCACTTATTGGAAATCCTGACTTAATAATCGTAGATGAGCCTACAGCTGGTCTGGACCCTATGGAAAGAAACCGTTTCTACAACCTGCTTTCGGAACTGGGAGAGAATGCGGTAGTCATCCTTTCTACCCATATTGTGGAGGATGTAAGCACCCTTTGTACGGATATGGCCATCATAGGAAAAGGTCAGGTAGTGTTAACAGGAAAGCCGGATGAAGTAGAAGAGTCATTGCGGGGGAAACTATATGAAATGCCGGTAACCAAAGAAGAGCTTGGTACCTATCAAGAACAGTATAATATCATATCGCAACGCTTTTTTGCTGGGAAAATGATGATAACAATTATTTCCGAGGAGACCCCATCTAACGGATTTGATGTAAAGGCACCGTCCCTAGAGGATGCTTATTTTAAAATACTAAGCGAGAACTAACATGAGAACAATACTTTCTATCATTAATAGCGAATTGAGGCAACGCTTATTTAGTTGGATATCGCTAATCTTTTATTTTATGCTGATATTCCAGATCATATGGTATACCAAAGGAGGTTTCGATTTTTTTGCGAATGAGCAAGTGCTTATGAATGCCCCAAGTATTGTTTATCGCAATTTTGCAGCAATGGGTATGCTTATGATTATTATCATAGCCATTGCCACTGGTGGGGTACTATACAAAGACATCCAATACAAATCAGCACAGTGGACTTATGCTATGCCCATTGATGAAAAGCAGTTTTTTTTAGGACGCTTTTTAGCGGCTTTTATTTATCTGGTAATCATAAGTACCGGGATGATTCTGGGACATGTGTTACTTCCATACTCAGGAATAGGGGAAGCAGACCAGTTTGGCCCTACTCCTTGGGGCCAGATGTTTCACGGATGGTTGATGTTTACTGTGCCTAATCTATTTGTTTACGTAGCCCTTGTTTTTTTCTCCATAGTTTTCACCAGACGAATTACCACCAGCTATTTAGCCGTCTTTATCGTTATCATTGTTTTTTTGATAGCGCAAACTTCCTATGAGACAGGAGGAGGAAATAATTTACTGGCCTATCTTTTGGTAGATCCAGGAGGGTACGTGGCCGCACAAAATTATACTGAATTACAAACACCGCTTCAAAAAAATACCGACTACTTTCTTTTTACCGGATATATTTTACAAAACAGAATACTTTGGATAGGTATTGCATTAGTGCTTTTCATAGCTGCCTATTTGAAATTTTCTTTCAAATATTTTATCCAGGCAGGAGTAGATAAATCCAAGAAGATCAAAGATGAAAATGAAAATTTCACAAATATATCTTCCATTCAACTACCGCACATTGCTAGGCATTTTCGTGTAAGTGACTTTTTAAAGAAACTATGGACCTTGTCCAGACTGGAATTTTTGAATATTGTGCGGCCTACATCCTTTAAAATTATCCTGGCAATTATTTTATTGATGGTATTCTTTCAAAATGTTACCTGGAATGCCAACTATTACATAGGGAAAGAAGTTCCAATTAGCAGCAATATGACCTTCTTTCGTTTACAGTGGGGGGTTTTCGTTACCATGCTGATCATGATATGGGCAGGAGAGCTTTTCTTCAAAGACAAAACTGTTAATATATGGCAAATAACAGATACTTTGCCGGTACCACTATGGGTTTCACAGCTTTCTCGTTTTGTGGCGGTTATTGGACTTTCATTCGTATTAAGCCTTTGTTTTATTGCGGTCTCCTTATTAACCCAGGTGCTTCTCGGGGGTGCTGCATATATCGATTTATCTCGTTTTGCAGAAGATTTGCTCTTG
>JBCCLN010000164.1:0-8958 GCA_039026865.1 Bacteroidota bacterium
ATAATAATGATAATCAAATTCATTATTAAAATAATATTTTATACATAGAGCTGAATAGTAAGGAATAACACCCGAATTTTTCGGGTTAGTATTTGTCTCTTATTGGTAATCAGTTTAAGTAAAGTATCATCAAAAGTGAATGGAAATATCTAAGTCTAAGCTATTTACTTCTAACAATTCCTAAACTTTCTTTGAAAGAGATATCCTCAAAAACCGGAATGGAAAACCTTCAGAGCATAGTTTCAAGCGGCCAATTTATCATCATTAATCCAAACACTCAGACCACAAATGAATAGAAAGATTCTTCGGCCATTCTATACCACTGGCATTGACACACTCTGATGAAATCCATTAAAGATAAAAACGACTACTGTTACCACCACTGCCATTATAATGGTAGTAACCATGACATCTGCGTGTTAAATTCTACCATTCAAAAGAACGCCAACATTCCCCTTAATAACGAGATGAAAAAATTTTTTAAAAAAAATGTTTTTTAATGTTAATCCAAATCCTTGAGACCGCTTAATTAAATGTGTAAACGCCCTGCAATGGTAACCCGTTTTGAATTTCTTTTTAGATGGTTGTCTTTAATTTGCATTTGTGACATTTAAAGAAAAGATCATACTTGGGATAGATCCGGGTACTAATGTGATGGGATATGGATTAATCCAAAGTAAAAGGCAGAAAATTAGTATACTCCAGTTTGGGGTAATTCATTTACATAAGTACAAAAATCACGAGATTAAACTCAAAAAAATCTATGACCGAATTTCTGAATTGATTAAAGAGTATCTTCCTGATGAAGTTGCACTTGAAGCTCCTTTTTATGGAAAAAACGTACAATCTATGCTCAAACTCGGGCGAGCGCAGGGAGTTGCTATGGCGGCCGCTCTCAATAAAGATATTCCTATCAATGAATACGCACCTAAAAAGGTGAAACAATCAGTTACAGGGAACGGAAATGCATCAAAAGAACAGGTAGCAGCCATGATTCAAAATCTATTAAAATTAACAAATACCCCTAAGCTTATGGACGCAACGGATGCGCTTGCTGTTGCGATTTGCCATCATTTCTCTACTGAAATTGATGTTCTGAAAAATAAAGGAGGAAATAGCTGGAAATCTTTTATTGTGGAGAATCCGGGTAGAGTAAAATAATCAGTGAAAATGCTCTTTGATCCTTTTCGTCATACTTTCCATCTCACCTTTAGAAAAAGAACACTTCATATTACTAAAGTTCATGTCGTCCATGGTATCTATTGGGATTAAATGAACATGAGCATGTGGTACCTCGAGCCCCATTACAGTAATACCAATTCGGTTACATTGCACTACGGCCTGTATGGCCTTGGCTACGCGTTTTGAGAAAGAAAACAAGCCTGCTAGCGTCTGATAATCAAGATCAAACACATAATCAACCTCTGCTTTGGGCACCACAAGTGTGTGTCCTTCTTTCAATGGATTGATATCTAAAAAGGAGATATAGTTATTATCTTCTGCAATGATAAACCCTGGAATTTCACGATTTATGATCTTAGTAAAGATGCTTGCCATCAGATAGAGATATCAATAATTTCAAATTCCATATCTCCTGCGGGGACCTTGATTGTTGCCGATTCGCCTTTTTTCTTACCTAAAAGTCCTTTACCTATTGGTGATTGGACAGATAGTTTTCCACTTCTTAGGTCTGCTTCTTCCTCAGCAACCAATTGGTAGGTAACCTCCGTGTCGTTCTTCTTATTCTTAATCTTTACTGTGGATAAAATGGACACTTTAGAAGTATCTACTGTAGATTCATCAATTACTCTTGCGTTGCCAACGACCGTTTCTAATTTAGAGATTTTCAACTCTAATAAACCTTGAGCTTCTTTTGCTGCGTCATATTCGGCATTTTCGCTTAAATCTCCTTTATCTCTAGCCTCAGCAATTTGCACCGCCATATCGGCTCTTCCCTTGGTCTTCAATTCATTCAATTCATCCTTGAGCCTCTGAAGACCTTCTTTTGTATAATAATTTACTGCCATGCTTCTAACCCCTTTAAACAAAAAAGAACGGCCTCAAATGAAGCCGTCTTTTGTCTTTATTTCTATGTAAATATAAATATAATTTGCAGCAGAAATACAAAATCACTTTTCAAAAGCCGCTTTCAATTTTTCTATTAGTACTTCATTGATGCGTTGATAAGATTCATACGTCCACCCCCCAATATGGGGAGTTATGATTACGCTAGGATGATTAGTGAGTCGATCAATGGTTGTTTTTTCTTCATCGGAGTATGTTTCCGGTCTTTCATTCTCTAAAACATCCATTGCTGCACCGTAGATGCTCCCCTGATCTAATAAATCTGCTACGTCTTCGGTTCGCAAGATTTTACCCCTTGCAGTATTTATCAGGATCTTTAAATTTTGAAATTTAGATAGGTATAGTTTATCAAAAAGATATCTTGTTTCATCATTCAATGGGACATGAATACTTAGAATTTCTGTTCGTCTAAAGAGCTCTTCCAATGAGACGCTTTTCACTGATTCATCTTTAAAATCTGATGCATACTTATCATAACCTATGACTTCACAACACATTCCTGTCAGTTTCCTAGCAAAAGCTTTACCCATATAACCTACACCATAAATGCCGACTACCTTGCCTTTAAGCTCTACACCACGATTTCCTTTCCTGTCCCAAATGCCTTGTCGGACCTGCTGATGCGCAAAGTGTAATCGGTGAAGTATAGATAACAACATTCCCAGTGTATGTTCAGCAAGGGCATCCCTGTTGCCTTCTGGCGCATTAACAATGATAATCCCCTTAGATTTGAGATATTCCTCATTTAGTTTATCTAAGCCCGCTCCTGCTCTAGCTACAAATGTTAGGTTCCCAGCCTTGTCAACAAGTTCTTTATCTACACGGGTTTTACTTCGAATAAAAAGCCCTTCGAATTCAGGAATAATTTCCAAAATCTCGTCTCTCCTAATTACAGGTAAATAAACCGGTTCAAACCCTTCATTTTTCAGCAGAGGAAGGATACTTTCATGCATATCATCCACAATAAGTACCCTTTTTGAATTCTTCATAAGCGGTATAAAATATGGGCTGTGAAGAAATAGACCGCTAAGCCTAACAAATCATTCGTTGTGGTAATAAAAGGCCCAGAGGCTAATGCTGGATTTATGCCAAATCGATTTAAAATTAAAGGAGTAACGGTGCCCATAAAAGAAGCTAACAGAACAACAGAGAAAAGGGCAATAGCAACAGTTGCAGCTAATGGCTCTTCTCGCATAAATAGAATTACAGAGCCAAAAACCATCAACGAAAGAATCGCACCGTTTACTACAGCCACCATCAATACCTTCAGCAAACGTTTGAACATACTATCAGCAAACACATTTGGGTTAGCTAAACTCTGAACTACAATAGCAGAAGATTGGATGCCGACATTTCCACCGGATGCAGTAATTAAAGGAATAAAAAAAGCAAGAGCAGGCACAATAATAATTTCTTCTTTAAAAAAACCCAGAAACTGTGCACCAAGTAATCCACCAGCCATACCAATAATTAGCCAAGGTAGTCTGGCACGTGATATTTTCCAGACAGTATCATCTTCCTCCACATCTGAGCTTACTCCTGCCATAAGTTGTCGTTCTTCTTCTGCATTCTCTCGTATTATATCAATTACATCATCAATAGTAATTCTACCTACTAATTTTCCTTTGGCATTTACCACAGGGACGGCCTCTAAATCATACTTCTGCATGATATCTGCTACCTCTTGCTGGCTTGTTGACGTTTCCACCGAAATCAACTCTTCATCAAAAACATCCGCCACTTTTGCCGATGATTTTGCTATTATCAATTTCTTCACCGCCACTTTACCCATTAGGTTTTCATAATTATCAACTACATATACAGCGTATACTTTCTCGATATTTTCTGCTTGCTTTCTTATCTCCTCAATACACTGTAGAATATTCCAATTAAGATTGGCTTTTATTAATTCTTTAGCCATCAACCCTCCTGCAACATCTTCATCGTATTCCAAAAGCTCCATTAAGTGGGCAGCCTTCTCCTCGTCATTGATTTGACGGATCACCTCATTGCGATCATGAACCATCATTTCATAAAGGATGTCTGTGCCATCGTCCGAATCCATTAATTCGATATAAGAGGCAAGTTCTTTGGCATTAAAATAGGTGATGAAGTCCTCTCTAACATCTTCTTCTAAGTCTTCCATGATTCGAGCGGCTACATCTCTTGGAAGTAGATCAAAGATGTATTTGCAGTCCTTACCGTTAAATTCATCCAGAAGTGCGGATATATCAGCTGTATTTACATGTTCAAGACTTGATTTGATAAAATCCTGATCTCTTGCTTCAAGCGCCTCTTGAAATCTCTCCTTGAACTGAACGGATAACTCAAAAGCCAGGGTTTCTTTCATAGGGCTGTAATCTTGGATGTTAATGTAATAAAGTCAGCAACAGAAAGCTGTTCAGCCCTTTTGTTCAGGATCTCATCACTGCTTTCCACACCAAACAAATTTAGACCTTTCAATGCGTTCCGCAAGGTCTTTCTACGTTGACCAAATCCTGCTTTTACAAGCCTCTTAAAAAGATCTTCATCACAAGGCAAATGATCTATTGGATTTCGAACTAAACGTATAACAGCAGACTGTACTTTAGGAGGCGGATTAAATACTCCTGAAGAAACCTTGAAGAGGTATTCTACATCAAAAAAAGCCTGAAGAAGCACACTTAAGATCCCATAAATCTTATTCCCATGAGTAGCACAAATCCGATCTGCTACTTCTTTTTGAACCATACATACTACTTCGCTAACCCGCCTTCTATCTTCCCATATTTTGAAAAATAATTGAGACGAGATACTATAAGGAAAATTTCCTATGATGGAGACACTTTTTACATCTAATCGATGCTTGATATAGTCCATCCATTGAAATTGATTCGTGTGTTTCGGGTATATTTTCTTTAAATATGAAATGGACTCTTGATCTATATCAAAAGCGGTAAAGTCAGCATATTTAATCAAAAGGTATTTCGTAAGCATCCCTGTACCAGGCCCTATTTCTAAGACGGGAGTATTAGGATTTGCCTTTAAAGCCTCTACAATTTTTTTCGCAATATTTTGATCCATCAAAAAATGCTGTCCTAAATGTTTTTTGGGTTTTATTCTTTCCAACCTGTTCCTGGGTATTAAATTCCAACCTGATAAAAGTAAGAGCTACGGGGAAATCAACTAAAATGAAAATAAATCCATTTATAGGAATAACACTTGGTGATGTTAATGGAATAGGTCCAGAGGTGATCATTAAATCACTACAGAATAATCTTGTTTTGAAACAATTTACTCCTATCATTTATGCATCAGGAAAAGTGATTTCCTTTTACAGAAAGAATTTAAATATTGACCATTTTAACTACAGACAGATTCCTACCGCCGATCAGACCATTCCTGGAAAGATCAATGTTTGCAATGTGTGGAATGAAACAATAGAAATCAATCCCGGGGAAAAGAACGATAAAGGAGGCAGGTATGCAATCAAATCTTTACAGGCTGCTTTAAAAGATCTCAAAGATGGAAAAATCCAAGCCATGACAACAGCGCCTTTTAGCAAGGAATTGGTTCAATCAAAAGACTTTAATTTTCCTGGTCATACCGAATATTTAACTCAGGAAGCTGGAGAAAAAGATAGTCTAATGTTTTTGGTGAGTGATGATTTGAGGGTTGGTGTAGTTACCGGACATATTCCGCTCAAAGATGTTGAAAGATCAATTACCAAAGAAAAGGTTTTCACAAAACTTAGAAAGATGATCGAATCATTACAGGTTGATTTTGACATAAAAAAACCAAGAGTAGCAGTTCTTGGATTAAATCCACATGCTGGTGAAAATGGACTTATCGGAAATGAAGAAAACGAAAAGATCATTCCGGCTATTGAAGAAATAAGAAAATTCAATCATATCGTCATGGGACCTTTCCCTTCTGATGGATTCTTTGGGCAAGGAATGTATAAACGATTCGATGGAATTTTAGCAATGTATCATGACCAGGGACTTATTCCTTTCAAAACCATGGCATTTGATGAAGGTGTCAATTATACCGCAGGCTTGCCTATCGTAAGAACATCACCTGACCATGGAACTGCTTTTACCATAGCTGGAAAAAATGAAGCAAAGGAAACTTCATTTAGGAATGCTTTATATCTGGCAAGTGATATTATACGAAATAGAAATGAAAACCAATTTCATTCAAACGAATAAAACCAATCCATTCTTTCTTAAAAGTTTAGAACTACCTAAGTTTGCGACTATTCCAGAAAAGATGAATCGCAGTGAAAGATTTAAGACAACATAAAATTGAAATATTTGGTCTTAAAAATGGAGATCATCAATTCACTTTTCACTTTGATAACTCATTTTTCGTAAAATATGAAAACAGTATCGTAAGTAAAGGAAAAGGTTCCTGTTTAATAAAATTAACAAAAACGGATTCAATGCTTACTCTTCATTTTATAATAGAGGGTTTCATAGAATTGGAATGTGACAGAAGTCTTGAAATCTTTGATCATTTTATTAAAGTCAATAAAAATTTGATCTACAAGTATGGAGACGAGGATAAGGAGCTTAGCGAAGATGTTTACGTGATAACGAAGAACACACAAGAAATTAACATCTCATCCTTTCTATACGAATTGGTAAATCTAGAAGTCCCGATGAAAAAACTTCATCCGAAGTTTCAAGACGATAATGAAAATGATGAGATGATTTTTACATCTCCATTAAGAGATAAAAAAGAAGAAACAATAGACCCGAGATGGGAAGTACTTAAAAGTTTGAGAAATAAATTAGAAATTTAGAACTGTAGAGAGATGGCACATCCAAAACGGAAAATATCCAAGACCAGAAGAGACAAAAGGAGAACACACTATAAAGCAACCCCAAAAAACTTCGTGATTTGCACAACTACAGGCGAAGCACACCTCCCTCATAGAGCTTTTTGGCTTGAAGGCAAGTTATATTACAAGGGCAAGGTGGTAATGGAAAAGGAAGTCTTAGCCTAAAAGCCAGAGATTGATGCCTGAAATTCAAGCAGCCATCACCGGTGTGAATGGATACGTTCCGAAAGATATACTTACGAATAAGAATCTTGAAAAAATGGTAGACACTAATGATGAGTGGATCACTACCAGAACTGGCATCAAAGAAAGGCATATACTTAAAGGAAGAGATCAAGGCACTTCTGTTATAGCCGTAGAAGCGGTGGCTGGTTTACTAGAAAAAACCCACACTAAAGCTTCAGAAATTGATTTAATTATCTGTTGTACCACTACTCCGGATATGGTTTTTCCGGCAACTGCCAATATCATTGGAGATAAAATTCGTGCGACTAACGCATTCGGCTATGACCTACAGGCTGCTTGTTCTGGATTTATTTATGGACTTGCTACGGGTTCACAATTTATAGAAACTGGAAAATACAAGAAAGTAGTCATAATTGGTGCAGATAAAATGTCATCTATCATAGACTATACCGATCGTACTACTTGCATCATTTTCGGTGATGGTGGAGGTGCGGTTATGCTTGAACCCACGAGAGAAGATTTTGGTGTAAAAGATGCTATTCTAAAGTCTGATGGATCCGGAGAACCATATTTACATATGAAAGCCGGAGGAAGCCGAAGACCGGCTACACAAGAAACAGTAAAAAATAGAGAACACTTTGCGTATCAAGAAGGCTCAATGGTTTTCAAATTTGCCGTGAAAAATATGGCAGATGTAGTTACTCAAGTAATGGAAAAAAATAGTCTTAAGAGTGAAGATATTGCGTGGTTTGTCCCTCACCAAGCGAACAAACGGATTATAGATGCTACCGCTAACCGCGTTGGTTTCGCAGAAGATAAAGTTATGCTTAACATACACAAGTATGGCAATACCACTAGTGGTACAATACCGCTTTGTCTTTGGGACTATGAAAACCAGCTCAAAAAAGGAGATGATATGATTTTAGCGGCTTTTGGTGGTGGGTTTACCTGGGGAGCTATCTGGTTGAAATGGGCCTACGATCCTAATGATCAGAACTAAGCAACACCCCTGTATATATTCTTAAAATGAATATTTACCTAAAGAATTTAAAAGAAAATGGCAACTACTTCTGATATCAAAAATGGTTTGGTTATCGAGTTTAATAATGACCTTTTTAGCGTGGTAGGATTTCAGCACGTAAAGCCAGGAAAAGGTCCTGCATTTGTTCGAACGAAACTTAAGAGTATTACAACTGGTAAAGTTATTGACAACACGTTTTCTGCCGGCCATAAAATTACCACCGCCCGAGTGGAAAGAAGACCTTATCAATTTTTATATCATGATGATACAGGGTATCATTTCATGCATACAACCACTTATGAGCAAGTCTTTGTACAAGAAAATATGATTAATGCCCCTATGTTTCTCAAAGACGGACAGGAAGTAGAAATTTTATTTCACGCAGAAGAAGAAAAAATACTAGGCTGTGAACTTCCTCAATATGTGGAGCTGAAAATTACTTTTGCCGAACCTGGGGTAAAGGGCAATACAGCAACCAATGCAACTAAAAATGCGACCGTAGAAACAGGAGCTACTATTCAGGTTCCTTTATTTATCGATGAAGGAGAATTGGTGAAAATCAATACTGCAGACGGTTCCTACATGGAACGAGTGAAATGATTGAAGCCATTATAAACAGCTTTGGTTGAATTTAGCATAAACCTTCTTAATTTATTTTGGTAATTACTAAAAAGAAAGGGAGGTCAACCTCCAAAAAGAATGAAATACTTATGCTTATATTTTTAACCTACCTTATACCCACCTTAAGCAGCCTTCTTTAGGGCAGCCAGTTGTTGTTCAAGGCTTTTACTTCGTTTTTCTTTAAGTTTGGTTTGGTTTAGCCGAAATATTTCGGGATTAA
>JBCCLN010000165.1:0-8899 GCA_039026865.1 Bacteroidota bacterium
ACTATACAGCCGCTTATATAAAATATTATTTAAAAATGAATTTGATTTTCATTATTATTGAAATAATCAACTAAGAAAATGATTCTCATAAAATAATATATTGTTACAGCCTTAAGCAAATTAGATAATTTTAATAAAATCTAATTTCCAAATATTTGATAATCAATCTATTAAGTAGCTGAATAGTAACTTTACATCTAACTAAAAATGCAACTATTTGAAAATCAAAAGCTTATAAAAGCGCTTTTAGTTAGCTATTCTATGTTACACAGCCGCTTTAACGATGCTATGTCTTGAAATTCGGGTTAATTCTTAAGAGAGTTTAATTTTTTGAAACCAAGTAATTGATTTTGAATGTAAAATTATAGTTACTATTCACCTATTGGCACTTTAATATTTTTAAAGATGCAACATTATATGACTCTATTGCTTTCCCCTATTTAGAGGAACCGGAAATTAGATCGTTTGAGTGTTGACGTAAAGCAAATCAATCACTTATTTCAAATCGATTATTATATTAATGAATAATGCGGATTGAACAAAAGAAGCACCATAAAAAAATAAGGACATCGTGTTTCAACAACTTTCTTTCATGTTCAAAACAGATGATATATGTAAAAAAGAAGACGAATGGTGAGATTATTAACAAGTTCTTCTTTCAATTGCTACTGCTACTCAAAATTATTTTGCATTTTACATGTACTTTGAAACCTATTCGATTAATATGAAGAGGATTAAAATCGGTAATCTGGTTCAGAGTGACTACGGTAGAGGACGTATTTTAGCAGTGACTAAAGAATGGTTTATTCATGATAACTCCAAAGATGGAGGTACATCTGAATTTGCCATTCTAATGTCTGATGACGCTTATAATGTCATTCTGGAAAAAGAATTACATATTGAATAATTACTCAGAAACCAGTTTTTTAATTATTTCATTAAAACGCTGATCAAATTGTTCATAGTAGAGACCTGTTGCAGGACCATTGAAATAGCTGTGTACATATCTAGCATATCCCTTCTTATCTACTATTACCAAAGTAGGGAAAGCTTCTATTCTATCCATAAATGGGAAGGGCATTGCCGCAGAAGATTTGCTTAACCTACCACCTAAAACCACCTCATAAGGGATACCATTTGCCGCTTTGTATTCGTTAATTCTTCGTAATCCGTATTCTTGAGAATAGTTTGCCTCGTACGAAGAAGCTAATATTTCCACATCCAGCTCTTTATGCTTTTGATACCAATCTACCAGATACCTTGTTTGATCATGGCTGTTGGGGCACCATGTTCCGAAAAGTTGAATAACAAGCACTTTATTTTGATATTCAGACGGATCAATGGCATCTTTTCCGCTTCCGGCCGCAAGCAGATCAAAATAGGGTTTATGCTCACCTTTGTTGAGATTCACTATCTCAAAAGGACTCTCAATGCTTGCATTGGGATCTGGGATTCCCACCCATGATTCACTATATCCATCATCGAATACCAACTCTCCTTTCCATGTAGCCTCACTTTTCTTCCCTTTAATCAAAAATGCATGTGCTCCATCAAAGCAAGAGAGTTTGATTGAGTCTCCATCTAAAATTCCCTCAAAATACCGGTAGTCGCTGACTTTGGTCATGACTGTCCCAGTAACCATTTCACCTAACTGTTTAAACAAGCCTACTCCTTTTGATTCGTTGGCAGTACCTTCTTCAAAAACCATTGCCCAGGTTTCCTCCACTTTAGGAAAAGACTTTATACTTTTCTTTATCATTCGAGGTTTTCCAAATGAAGCAGAAAATGGATAAGAAACATTTCTATAATGTTTTATATAGCTGCCTTTCATGGAAGTCGCAGTAAAAGAAGCGCTAATCTCCACATCAAATGGGGTAATGAGAATGAAAACACTATCCCCCCTTCTTGATACTTGATTAACAACCCTTTTTTCTTTTCCATTTATAAAAGTAACATAAGGCGTTTCTCCATCCGGGTAGCTCACCTCAAACCTAAATGGCACTTGATTATCAGAATAATGAATGAGCCCTCTCCATAGTCCTGCTTTTAAATATTGTGCAGTAGTACTCAAGGAAACCAGAATTAATATCCAAATCAGCCATTTCATCATATTTACAAACTATTAAGAAGGCCACTTTTTGTTTTTTCAGCCTTAAGAGAATACGCTTTATTTTAAGATGCTAAAACTCGTTCGGGATGAATTAGTTTAAGCTTCCGAGACTGCTTCTTTTCTTTCTCATTAATAGGTGTAATGATATTTAAAGAATTTAATTTAAACGATTCAGTTGCAGAGGCTATTGAGCACATGGGCTTCAGCGAAGCTACCACTATTCAGGAACAAGCAATCCCTTCCATTATCAATGGTCAAGACCTTATCGCATGTGCGCAAACGGGAACCGGAAAAACCGCCGCATTCGTCATTCCCATACTCCATCATCTGGCAGAAAACCCTAGTGAGGACGTCAAAGTGGTAATCTTATGCCCTACCCGGGAGCTCGCTATCCAAATCGATCAGCAAATTGAAGGGTTTTCGTATTTTCTGGAAGTCCACTCCATTGCTATTTATGGAGGTGGTAATGGGTCTGACTTTGCACAACAAAAGAAGGCCTTAACTCAAGGCAGCAACATCGTGGTGGCAACCCCTGGGAAACTAATCTCACACTTAAACCTTGGTTATGTTCAGTTCGATTCTGTCACGCATTTGATCTTAGATGAAGCGGATAGGATGCTGGATATGAACTTTTATGATGACATAAAAAAAATCATCACCTTCCTTCCAAACCTGCAACAGACCTTGATGTTTAGCGCCACGATGGCCCCCAAGATTGAAAAACTTGCCAAGAGTATCTTGAAAAATCCAAAGAAGATCACCCTGGAACTAGCCAAACCATCCGAGAACATTAGTCAGGAAGGATACCAGGTGGAGGAACCTCACAAAGTAGCATTGATCTCCAGGATCGTTAGCCGATACAAAGCTTTTGAAAGTATTCTGATTTTTACCTCAACTAAGAAAAAGGTAAGTGAAATTGTGAAAGGATTACAAGATCAGGGTGAAGAAGCCAAGGGTATTTCCTCGATGCTGGACCAAGAAGAGAGAGAACGTATCCTACTAAAGTTTCGCGCCAAAAAATTAAGGATACTCGTAGCAACTGATGTGCTTTCAAGAGGCATTGACATCAAGGACATCAACCTAGTGATCAACTTTGATGTGCCCAACGATGCAGCAGACTATGTACACCGCATTGGAAGAACCGCCCGTGCCAAAACCAGTGGAGTGGCAATTACTTTAGTTAGCAAATCCGACAATCATAAAATGAAGCGCATCGAGAGGTTGATAGACCGGAGATTGGATAAGCTGGACTATCCAATGAAGAGGTGAGCTTCAAAGCTGGCTTAGTATGGGAAGTACTTTTTAATGTGGGAAATCCATATAGATCCGCTTACGTGCTAAAATGAAATGGTACTCAGATAGGTAGGCTCCGAACACATGCTGCTGTATTGATAAAAGCCATCATTCCCCACCACCATGGTAATATCAGGAAGAGAAATCACATCAAATGCATGAATATCGACTGTATTGTTTAGTGTGATTGCCGTGGGGTCAATCGGACTTACATCGAAGGTCTTTAAGCCAAACTCGCCCTCACAGATGAAAAGGCAATGATTGATTAATGAAAGCCCATGTGGATTTTCCATGGGGTAGGTTTTCAGCAAGTTGGGTCGGTAAGGGTTTGATACATCAATGATCTCCAGTTGATTAGCGAACCCTTGGCATTCACCTCCATTTCTCAAGGTTACATAAGCAATATCATCCGTCACAATCACTGGGTCACAACTTGTTACATGCAGGTATTTAGATAAAAACCGTGGAGCGGTAGGATTTGAATTGTCATAAATATACATACCATCGATAGCTCCAAAAAAGAGCTTATCCTCATAAGGATAAATCGTTTCGATACCCCATCCGATATCAATATCAGCCAACTTGCTTGGTCTCTCACCCGAGACATCAAATAAATGTAAGATGGAGTAATCGATACTGTATAGGTAATCATCTACCGTTATAAAGCGGGCCATAGAACCAGCGACACCCGTAGATCCAGTGCCTGCATCCAAGGATTCCGCTGCTGCCAAATCGTCAGTATAATACCAAAAGGAACTTTCACCACCCCACGGACAGTCAACGTCGCTTTGCTCATAAATGACCGTATGACCAATTTGAAGACCCAATGAATCATCCAAGTAATAGGGGATGTTGTCATAAACATCAAGCACACTGTCCATTAATTCGGGACTAGAGGGATGAGTAATGTCAAACACCATGAGGTCATGAAAAGAATCTGCGTATAATTGATTGCCTTTCGCAGCCATGCCGTTTACTCCAGGAATAGTAATAAAACCAACATTTTGTGGATTCTGAGGAATCCTATTATCGATGATATGAAGTCCGGTCTTATCAATCTGAGGATGGTAGATTACTTCTTTTTGATTTTCAGAGACCTCTTCCTCGTACCAATTGTTGACATCTCCCAATTCCAAAACATAGAGGTAACCATCTTTATAATATAATCCCCCAGGACGTTCGATTTCACGAGGCTCTGTCAGCTGAATGCTTCTAAGCTGACTTTTAGAAAGATAAATGGCCTCACCATACTTTTCCACAATACACGGTGTATCATCTGAGCACGAAAAGAAGATTGCTGTAATAGGTATAAGAATGGTTAGGAGCAATTTCATAATTTAAAGGTTTTATCAAGTTTTATCAAATAAACCGTGTGAAAGGAACATCCAAGTTTGTTCGTATAACACATACTGTCTTTAAAGATAATACTTTACCTTTCTTTTTCATAGTGTTTATCAAGGGCAATCAAATTTAGAATCCTTTGAAAAATCCGCCTTTTGGCTCAACTCTTCGTTACTCAACATTTCAAAAGCCTCATTTATGACCAGTAAACTACGTTTTTGAAATTCCGAAAGCCTCGATTTGAATCAAAAATCCAGTTTGCAAAGGATTCTCTGAGGTAATTAATTTCGAATGAGAGGACAATATCGCTCCCCAAATTTGAGGAATCAAAAATCATTCATTATGATTATTAAACCTATGTAAGTCAATTACTTGAATCAACTCGCCATTATTTGTGGTGGATAATGCGGGTTAAATTGCTCACAAATGATTGCTTACTGCAAAAAAATCATTCACGACCATGAAAAAATTACTACTGATCAGAGAAAAATCGTTTAGTCAACGCATGCTTATTGCTAAAGAACCTCTCATCTATTTCCGAAAACGTACAATCTTTAACTACATGCCTTTCTGTAACGTTCCTGGCTTTTAAACACTAGCTATACAAAGTTTGCGTAGCGCTGTAGGCTATTCTAGGGATAGCTGTATTTTTAATGGCTTCAAAACCTCCTTCAATATCTACCAGATTATGATATCCTCTTGATTTTAGGATTGAGGTTGCAATCATCGATCGATAACCCCCGGCGCAGTGTACATGATATTGTTTACCTTTAGTCACATCTTGCATATTTTCGTTTATGAAATCCAATGGGAAATTTTGTGCATTTTCTATATGTTCTGCTTCATATTCAAAGGGCTTTCTTACATCTAAAATATTTAGGTGGCCTGATCCGTATTTCTTGGTAAGTGCTTCAGCTGATATTGATGTAACCTTGTCTATTTCTTTTCCTGCTTTCTTCCAGACCTCAAGGCCTCCATCCAGAAAACCTAATGTGTTATCATATCCGACTCTAGACAACCTGGTTACCACCTCCTCTTCTCTTCCCCTTTCAGCAATAAAAACAATTGATTGTTGTAAGTCTGGTATCAGCGCTCCGACCCAAGGAGCAAAACTTCCATCAATACCTATATAAATAGCATTAGGAATATGACAGGAGGCAAAATCTCGTGGCTTCCTGGTATCCAGAATCAGCGCCCCTTCATAGTTAATTACGGCTTCAAACACTTCTACATCTAATGCAACATTACCTCTTTTTAAAATCTCATCAAGTCCTTTTGCTCCTGATTTGTTTATAGCCACATTTCGGGCAAAGTATTGAGGCGGGGGCAAAAGTCCCGCCGTCACTTCCTTAATGAATTCTTCTTTGGTCATATCTGCACGGAGTGCATAATTGGTCTTCTTCTGGTTGCCTAGAAGATCTGTCGTATCCTCACTCATATTTTTCCCACATGCAGAACCAGCACCATGTGCGGGATAAACCATCACTTCATCAGCCAGTGTCATGATCTTATTTCTTAAGCTGTCATAAAGATATCCTGCCAGCTCCTCTTGAGTCAGCTTCCCCTTTTGTGCAAGATCAGGCCGCCCTACATCACCGATAAATAAAGTATCGCCACTAAAAATTGCATGCTGTTTATCATTTTCATCGATTAAAAGAAAAACGGCACTTTCAAGCGTATGCCCTGGTGTATGAAGTACCTTAATTTTTATTTCTCCTAATTCGAAAATCTCTTCATCTTTCGCTTCATAAATATCATATGCTGTTTTTGCACCAGGTCCATATACGATTGTTGCTCCGGTCTTTAAGGCCAAATCAACATGACCTGATACAAAATCTGCATGGAAATGTGTCTCAAAAATATACTTAATGGTTGCTCCTTCCTTCTTCGCTTTCTCAATATATGGTTGAGATTCTCGAAGAGGATCAACGATAGCGGCCTCACCATCACTTTCTACGTAGTAGGCTCCCTGAGCTAAGCATCCTGTATAGATCTGTTCTATTTTCATCGTGATTGTGGTTGTATTTATACAAATAAAATTGTTTCAACGTAATTCTTTGCACCTTGATGTAATTTACAAGTCTATCTTTTTACTTTCCCTATCAAACCATGTTGAAGAGCGATAGCTCTATTGTGATAATCCGATTTCTCCATGTTTTCAAGAGCATCATTAAGTGTGAGGTATACATTATTGATACCTATTTTTTGAAGCAGGCCTGTTGTATACAAAGTGTCTCTAACCGGGCCGATGATATCAGTTAATATTAATTGGACGCCTTTTTCTTTTAGTTTCTGAATGATATCAAACAATCCTTGCACAGCTGTTGCATCCAGATAGCTAATGGCAGAGGCATCAATGATGATTTTGGACACGTTAGAATTATCTGCAAGTGCCTCCTCTAAATAATCCCTAAGAAATTGAATATTGATGAATGTAAGGGATGCGTCTATTCTTAAGATGAGCTTATCTTCCCAGGTTTCTAAATCTTTGAACCGTCTAATGTTTCGAAACCCGGCTTGCCCTTTGAGTCTTCCAAGAATAGCTACATGCGGATATGCTGCTTTATATAGCAAAATTAGAACAGACAGTATTACTCCTGTTACTATTCCGGATACCATACTAAAATTGAGTGTAATCAGAAAGGTTATCATCAGCAGAAAAAACTCCATCTTATTCTCTTTCCACAACGTTTTCACGTACCCAACATCAATCAAGTTCGAAACAGCTACCATAATAACTGAGGCAAGGATCGCCATTGGTAAATAGTAGAAAAGTGGCGTTAGAAAAAGTAAGGTAAGCGAAACTAACCCCGCACTTATAAAGGATGAAAGTGGAGTATTCGCTCCTGATTGTTCATTTACGGCTGATCTGGAAAAACCTCCGGTCACCGGATAAGATTGAAAAAACGCTCCAACCAAATTCGCTGTACCTAAACCAACAAGTTCCTGATTGGGCATTACCTTGTGTGTTTTTCTCTGAGACTCGATTGCTTTGGCCACCGTATAGGCTTCCATAAATGCTACTACCGAGATGGTCATGGCTAAAGGAATCAATTGTGAAAATTTTCCCCAGCTAAAATCCGGAATATTAAAAGATGGTAGCCCTTCTGGAATCGTTTTTACAATTTCTACTCCATTTCCAGATAAATTAAATTCAAATACAATGAATATCCCCCATGAAACCGCTATCAAAGCTCCGGGAATGGATTCATGGAGCCTCTTCACTCCTTTGATAATACCTATTCCCCCAATACCTATAGCTAAAGTAATGATATGGATCTCATCAAGTTTTTGAAAAGCATCATAGACTACTTCATACATACGGTTGCTTTTCTCTATCTCAACACCTACCAAATACTTGAGCTGATTGAGTCCGATAATGATGGCTGCCGCGGAAGTGAACCCGCTCATGACTGGTTTTGAGAGTAGGTTGGTGATAAATCCCATTTTAAGTATCCCAAGCAAAAGCTGAAATAACCCCATAAAAAAAGCCAATAGAATCGCTAATTGTATATAAGCATCTGTGCCCTCAGTCGCTAAAACTGAAACACCAGCCGCCACTAATAATGAGTCCATGGCCACTGGAGCGACCGATAATTGCCGCGAGGTGCCAAGGATTGCATAAATGATTTGGGGGACAACGGACGCATACAAACCGTACACTGGGGGTAATCCTGCTACGAGGGCATAGGCCATCCCTTGCGGAATCAGCATAATTCCGACAGTAAGTCCCGCAAATAGGTCACCATTCAACTGAGACTTCTTATAGCTGGGAAGCCATTGAAGGATGGGAAAAGTTTTATAGAGAAAATTCATACGTATTAAACTATCCATAAAGTGTAACAATCCATCAAACAGCGTTTAAACAGATACTTGAAAACAAATTTCTAAAGAAGGGGGTATCTCACTTACATGCATACCTCGAGATAGGTCAATTGAAAACATCCAAAAGTATTATGGGCACCTCTAAACCCACTTTCAATTTTTGAGATGATCTTTTTTTTCCGATACTTCGTTATCAAAATACTTATTTAACCCACCTTATACCCACCTTAAGCAGCCTTCTTTAGGGCAGCCAGTTGTTGTTCAAGGCTTTTACTTCGTTTTTCTTTTAATTTGGTTTGGTTTAGCCGAAATATTTCGGGATTAAACGCT
>JBCCLN010000166.1:0-8838 GCA_039026865.1 Bacteroidota bacterium
ATTCACCACAACTAGTGGCGGGTTGATTCAAGTAATTGATTTACAGCAGTTTTGTATTCATACCGAATGATTTTTGATTCCTCAAATTTAGGGAACGATGTTGTCCTCTGATTCGAAATCAATTGCCTCCTATTCAACGCGTTACATCATCTCAATGAATAACACCTGAATTTTTCGGGTTAACGCTGCTAAACTCCGTTTTTGACTTCTTGTCTCAGAAAAAAATCGCTACCTCAAATTCTTGAACTGAGTTTTTAGAGGTACCCTTATATCGTTTTATTCGAGAAAAATCTGAAGTGCTCAGGTGGAAACCTTCTTGATTTATAGGTATTTCGTTTACCCTTGATGTGAAGAACGGTATTAAAGTGTGAGACACTGAGTTAATTGAAAAGAGGAATCTATTCTTAAGAGCTATTCATGTTCCAAATCTATTAGACGTACAAAATCTGATTTTTTCATGAAGCGGTTGATGTCCTTAATTTTGTGTCACTAGTGGAACTATTTAATTATACAAAAGATGAAAAAAATTTGGATGTTAGTAACGATCTTGTCTTGTGGAGATTCATCTACGCAAATTGATGTATTGTCAAGCAATCTCCAGAACCAAATTCCTGAAGACGCCTCAATTCAAGATTATCAAGACATGGAAGGGCTTCAAAGAGCAACTGTCAAATTAGGTGATGTAACGCTTTCAGAAGGTGATTTTTTTAACGGTCTCCATCATGGAACATGGACAACTTACGATTCTAAAGGGAAAGTAACATCAATCGCTACTTTTTTAAATGGAAAAAAACAGGGAGTAGAACTCACGTTCGATAACCTTGGTTATGTGTCAACTAAAGCATATTATCACAATAATCAGCTTGATGGTGAATTCTTAACTTATAAAAGAAGAAGCATTGTGGAACGAAAAAGTTATAGCAATGGTATTTTGAACGGGACTCAGCAAAAGTATTATGTAGATGGTACAATTATGGAACAGTCTACCTATGTGGATGGTAAATACGATGGAGTAGCAAAATGGTATGATAAGGAAGGTAACCTTAAGATAGAATACACCTATAAAATGGGAGAATTGATAGAGCAGTGATTTACCGATTCTCCGGATTTCTGAGCTTCACCATAAGGTTCTTCTTTAACTTTCGCTCAAAAAAGAAAGATATCTTATCTGGTAAATTCATCGGTAGTACCTAAAGTAATAAAGGTGTTTTATAGATAGTGTGGAACTTAATAATTTCTACTTCTCCTTCATTTAACCCGAATTTCAAGACATTGCACTGCTAATGCGGCTGTGTAAGAATAGCTAACTAAACGCGCTGTAACTTCTCAATAGTTGGAGGTTAATGCTTCATCTCTAATGAATGTTTCAAAGCCCGGATTATTTTTCAATCTGGGTTTTACATTCTATCCAAAATTCTGGTAGGGATCCACCACCATTAAATTCATAGGCTCAGCATGGCTGCAACGGGAAGTTAGCCCGCATTATTCACCAAAAATAGTAGTGAGTGGATTCAAGTAATTGATTTACA
Source organism: Bacteroidota bacterium (assembly GCA_039026865.1). Lineage (GTDB taxonomy): Bacteria > Bacteroidota > Bacteroidia > Cytophagales > Cyclobacteriaceae > Ekhidna. The sequence goes on from JBCCLN010000166.1 coordinate 1,530, forward strand.
GCAGTTTAATATTCATTCTGAATGATTTTTGGTTCCTCAAATTTGGGGAACGATTTTGTCATCTTATTCGAAATCAATTACCTTATATTCAACGTGTTACACCATCTCAATGAATAACACCCAAATTTTTCGGGTTAGCTGCTCTATATTATTTTTACATGTCTTAAAATGCAGGTTAAAAAAGGTCTATAACTGTTCACTATAATTTCCATTCTTCTCAGTGTCCTCCCATTCATATAAATATGTTCTGTTTGCATTGATAATTATTGAAAGGTATGTGTCGCAAAATCCCCTCTAATCTTTCATTAAAATGGAATTTGCAAAAGTTACAAACATAACCTCATCAAGAATCTTTAGCCAGTATAAAAATCTTTATGATAACTCAAATACATGAATGAAAACTATGATTTAGGTTTCCGTAAGAGGTTTAAGATGAGATTTCTTTTGTCTACTTCTTTTTCTATTAGGAGCTCCCATCTAACGGGCATATTGTCTAGTGAGTAAGAAATATAAATTTTACTATAAAAGAAGAACTTTATTTATCAGTTTCGCTGCTATCTATCGGATTGATGTTTTGTGCGAAATGAATACTTCAATCCTGATAACAATACATATTAATTTAATTGAGCACTGTTCATAAGTCAACTATTTTACATCTATGTCAGAAACATTAGGCGATCGATCTCTTCGAAATATTAAGTTGATTTTAAGCATTTTTTTAGGCATTGCCATCTTGTATTTGATGCGAGAGCTTTCTAACTTAATTGTTCCTCTGTTTTTTGCCCTGTTTTTTGCGGTTCTTTTCCAACCGCTGGTAAAACTTCTTAATAGGTTTGTGTCTACCAACATCAGTGTGATTTTAACGACTCTTCTCACGATCGTCGTATTTTTCTTCATTGGCTTTGGGTTGTACAATGTAATTCAAGCACTGCTTGAGAACAGTGAAACGATTTTAAATAGTATATCTACTGATTTGCGCCCGTTTGTCAATAGCTATACCTCATACATTGGACTCACCTTTAAAGAAGGAGACTTGCGAGACGGTATTACGGAATTATTACAGACTGGTTCTTTTTGGTCCGCATCCGGTTCTTTTTTTAGCTCTATCAGCGGCTTCACAGCTGAATTATTAATGACAATTCTTTATTTCGCTGGATTGCTAGGAGCGATCACGCAGTATGATCTCACGATCAACTATATTGTAGGAAGCAGCCCGGAGCAAGAAAAAAAGAAAGCGGTAGATGCCTTTAAGAAAATCAAGAATTCTGTTAGCGCATATATAGTGGTCAAGACGTATGTTAGCTTAATTACAGGCTTAGCATTAGGTTTAATTTGTTGGTTCTTTGGAATCGATTATGCACTTTTATGGGGATTCTTTGGTTTTGTTTTGAACTATATTCCTTATATCGGTTCTTTAATAGCCATAGTTCCACCTCTGGTTCTTGGGATTATAGATTTTAATAGTATATCTCAGGTGCTTTTTTTATTTATCTGCCTGGAAGGCGTACAGTTGGTCATGGGAAATGTGCTGGAGCCTAAATGGATGGGGGACTCTTTTTCAATTAACACTGTTTCCGTACTTTTTGGTTTTGTCTTTTGGGCATTTATGTGGGGGACCGCAGGAATGCTCTTAGCAGTACCATTAACATTTATGTGCAAAGTGATTCTTGAAAACATCTCTGGCGGCGAAGTAATGGTGCGTTTGATGGACAAAAAGAAGTTGAATATGAAAGTCTAAAGTGAGCGCTTTTAAACGAATTTTAGACCACCTTAATCAGGAAGTAATTCTTTTTGCCACGTTGTGCCAATAGGTACTTTTTTTGCAAAAGAGCATGTGCTATTTTCTCATCAGGGGCAATTACTTTCGTTTTATTGATGCTCACTCCACCGCCCTGGATCATCTTCCTCGCTTCTCCTTTTGACTTGAAAATGATGTTTTTGGTAGTTTCACTGAGAAAAGTGGTGACATCTGAAGCGTTTTCAAAGTCGTTTTTAGAAATCTCTGTCTGAGGAACCCCCTCAAAAACCTGGAGGAGTGTTTTCTCATCTAAGCTTTCCAGATCTCTTGTGGTAGACTTTCCAAAAAGGACATCGCTTGCCTTGATGGCAATGTCCAGGTCTTTCTTGCCATGAACTCTTTCGGTTATCTCCTCTGCCAGGGACCTTTGTAAGAGCCTCTGGTGAGGAGCCTGACTGTGCTTTTCAATTAGACTTTCTATTTCTTCTTTTCCCATTAGGCTAAAAATTTTGATGTATTTAACTATATCCTCATCTGAGGCGTTGATCCAATACTGATAAAATTTGTAAGGAGATGTTTTTTCGGGGTCTAGCCAGATATTTCCTCCTTCCGATTTACCAAACTTAGAACCGTCCACTCTAGTGATGAGTGGGGTTGTCATTGCGAATGCCTCACCGTGACCTTTCCTTCGAATAAGTTCCGTTCCAGTTACAATGTTTCCCCACTGATCAGAACCTCCTAGCTGAAGCTTTGCGTTTTTATGTTTCCACAAATAATAAAAATCATAACCCTGAACGAGTTGATAAGAAAACTCAGTAAATGAAAGGCCTGTTTCCAATCTGGATTTAACGGAATCTTTAGCCGTCATATAATTTACCGTAATATGCTTTCCAACGTCTCGGATAAAATCCAAGAAGTTAAATTCCTTGAACCAGTTGTAATTATTGACTACCTCCGCAGCATTCTCTCCTTCAAAATTCAGGAAACTTTCTAGTTGTTTTTTTATACATTTTAAGTTGTGATTGAGTGTGTTTTCATCTAAAAGATTCCTTTCTGAAGATTTTCCAGAGGGATCACCCACCATTCCTGTTGCTCCCCCAATTAGCGCGATTGGCTTATGCCCGCATTTTTGAAAGTGGACCAGTGTCATGATTTGGACCATGTTCCCGATATGCAAAGAGTCTGCGGTAGGGTCAAACCCAATATAAGCAATTGTCATACCTTTATTCAGTTCTTCCTGGGTGCCCGGCATTATGTCATGCACCATTCCTTTCCATTTCATCTCTTCAATAAAGTCTTTCATAGTCTTACAAATCAAGGGTCGGCAAAAATAGAAGGCGAGATTAAATCCCTCAACTTTTCTTGGCTAAACTCAGAGGTTCTACGTGTTAAATTCTAACATTCAAAATAACGCCAATACTCCCTCCTTATAAATTGGTTAATGGGAATTTTTAAAAAGTGTTTTTTTGAATGTTAGAATTCCAAGTCCTTAAAGGCCACTAATTGATTTTACTGTAGTTTAATATTCATACCGAATGATTTTAGGTTTTTCAAATTTGAGGAATGATTTTGTCATCTCATTTGAAATCAATTACTTCATATTCAACGTTTTAAATTATCTCAATATCTGAATGAATAATACCCGAATTTTTCGGGTCAATAGAAATAATGACAGGATAATGCATTTGAGACAGGCTTTTTGAACCCTTTACGAGTTAAGAGCTGGAAGAAAATCTTGTGGGGCCAGGCGAGCGCCGGGGAAGAAATCAAAGACCTGATTACTAAGAATGTGGCTCCGGTGGCAAAGAATGAAAGAATGCTGAATTAAGAAACTGCATTATAACCGCACATTACTCATTACCAAAAGCTGTTTATAGCGTTGTTTTGCAAGTACGCCAAGATGATAGGATATGAAGATATGGCCATTATTCATCAAACCCTAAAGGTAGAGAAACTTAGTAATAGAAAACCAGCGGTTTTGGTCGCACAAGTGATCAATGAAAAAATCTATTACTTATTTAGAAAATGTTTTCGAATTTTCCCGGATAAGTGAGTAAAATTCGTAGCTATTACATCTTAGCAATGAAAAAAAGACAGCCGAAGCTGCCTTTTCTTTGTAACTAACTTACTAATTTAATCAACCAATTTCATCATATTTAGTGTGATTATACCTACACGCTTCTTCTTAATCATTCCATTCTTTTCCTAAATCAATTTCTTCTGTTTCACCATTTTCGGTGAGTAAAATGATATTGTCGCATTCGCCATTACCATAATCGATGCTGTAACTATCTGTTACACCTTCGTAAGTATACATCCCAGATTCCGTTCCACTTACAAAGATCCAGGTGTTTGCACAAGAGTAATCCATGAACAGCGGAGTATCTATTTGGGAACTATATGATTCGCCGGTGTTTGCGGATACGCTTTCTGTTTTAGATACTATGGTGTAGCCATCTTGATCCATTTCCTCCTGACCATCTGCTACATAATCTACAATATAAATATCTTCTCCGGTAGTTACCGAATCTTCAGGGGCACCTATAAACTCAATATAGGTTTGGATAAGATCTGCGCTAAACTCATACGTTGCGCTATAAGAGTAATCATATTCTGTGTGAGAAGTAGAGTCTCTGTCTGTAGAATCTCTTTTTATGCCGTCATCTTTACGTCCACCTGACCAGGTACCAGTGTAGCTATGGGTCCCATCTACCCACCATTCTGCTCCACCATCACCCCGCGATCCTCCAAATTGAGTATATGTTACGGAGGAGCTAAAGCTGCTATCCGTATAAGAACCAATTTCTTCCATTCGTCCATACATGTATCTTCTATAAAAATCACAACCATTACCAAAGTCTAGCACAAATCGGTAGTTTCCTTGTCCATCTACTTCCCAGATTTCAGTGTAGCATTTATCTACTTCTGAGGTATCTGTGTTTGTTCTAGCCTGGATCAATGACATCGGTGAACCAGCCATTCTACCGTTTTCAACGCTGCCAAAGCGATTTCCAAAAATAGCTCCCGTAGGTCCTAAAAAACCTAGGTCTCTCAATTGACTTAATGCTGCATTGGAGTTGGAGACAAAACTTGATCGGATATCCAATTCACTGTTAGTTGGGGTAAGTTCTTCTGTGTTTTCATCACAAGACCACAACAGAGTAGCCATTATAATGATCCAGAGCACAGCAGGAATACATTTTTTTATCATTCTCATATTCAAAAAATTTGATTGTTTGATTATGGTACAAAGCGATGAAAAAATACCCTACCATATATACTTTAAATTTTGAGCTAAAATTTTCAATATTCAATAATTGATTGAGCAAAATGCAAGTCTGCTTTAGGAAATCTGAAAAATTGGTTGATCAATAAAAAGCATGAACTAGCGTATTTGAAAACATAACGGCCAGTGAAAACAAACTTCGGATAGAGCAAAGTTTTAAGATTCGCAAGTGTAAAGTGCCATGGTAAATAAGAATAAGTGCTATTATGACGAAGATGACTCAACCTTAACCCGCATTATTCACCACAAATAGTGGTGAGTTGGTGAGTTGGTGAGTTGATTCAAGTAATTGATTTACCGTAGTTGAATAGCATCCTTTGCAAAACTGGATTTTTGGTTCAAATCGAGACTTTCAGAATTTCAAAAACGTAGTTTACTGATCGTAAATGAGGCTTTTGAAATTTTAAGCCCGGGAAGGATGCCAACTCTTCCGGGAAGGGTACCAACTCTCCCGGGAAGGGTGCGGACTTCCCCGGGAAAGGGTAAATTTCTACCGGGACGAAATAAAGTTTGCCGAGAAGCATATAAGTACTGCCGGGACAGAATAAAATTTGGAAGTAAAGGTTTGTGATCCTGTCTTTGTTTACTATTCATACTGAATGCTGAATGATTGTAGATTCCTCAAATTTGGGGAACGATGTTGTCCTCTCATTCGGGTTCTACTAAGTTTTGTGTGGGTATGGGTCAAGTCCACCGTGGAAAAATAGGATAGCACTTTTGAAGTTTTCCAAGGATCTATATCCTCTAGCAGTCATCTTAATTTCTTGGAGTTTACCATTTAATTCGTTCGGCCATCGCGTTGCTTTTGTTGTAAGTCATTGCGTGAACTATTCCCTGCATGTGTCTATCGAACATATCTGCTACTTTGATGATATGTCCGATCCCACATCTCTGAGCATTTCTAATCCATTGAGAAAGGATAACAAAAGCGTCTTCTTTGGGTTAGCTAAAGTGGATGTTGCTAAAGTTTTCTTTGATGATGCACGCTCTGGATGTGTTATAATTTACAAGGTTGATCGCTTCAAATTTCAACCGTTGTTTCTCGGTCAGGTTGACTTGGTAGTTCAACCAAATGAAATGTGTATTGCGTAGTTCCTCGGCTTGCTTTACTTCCCTTCGCCGGACTTTATCTACTGCTTGGTTCTACTGATTTTTGTGTGGGAATAGATCAAATTCCCCATGAAAAAAGCGGACGGCACTTTTGAACTTTTCGAAGGTGCTGTATCCAAGGGCAGTAATCTTCATCTCTAGTAATTTCCCATGGAGTCTTTCGGCCATTGAAACGTATCCAAATAGCGCCATCTTCGAATAGGCGAATAGTAATGAATACCTTTTTTTGGCTTTATGACCTTTGCCTTGATAGGACAAACCACAACACTTCCTTTTTTTTATGATTGAAGTCAATAGATGAAACTTTCCAATTCTCATCTAATTCCAATAGGATTTTATAGTGATTTGATACTTCCAAATGTTTTCAACCAAAGTTTGTAAACCCACACAAAACTTAGTAGAACCGTTAAATAGTAAATGTTATTCATTGAGATGAGGTAACATGTTGATTAGAAGGTGATTGATTTCGAATGAGATGACAACATCGTTCTCCAAATTTGAGGGACGAAAAATTATTCAGTATGAATATTAGAATCCTTTGAAAAACTCGCCTTTTTGGCTTAACTCTTCGTTACTCAAAATTTCAAAAGCGTCATTTAAGACCATTAAACTACGTTTTTGAAATTCTGAAAGCCTCGATTTGAACTAAAAATCCAGTTTTGCAAGGGATTTTAATAAGTTATTTAAATACAACTTTCCTGGTGTTAGCCATCCTTTTTGTTTAGCAATGTTCAAATAGGCATTTTTGCGAGTATCCTCAGAAAAAAGTAACCTAAATGGAAAAACCTTACATCGATGCTAACACAAGTCTTCCTGAAATTACCGTAAAAGCAATAATTATTGGGTCTGTCTTATCTATTGTTCTCTCAGCAGCGAACGCCTATTTTGGGCTTTTTGCAGGACTTACTGTGTCTGCATCTATCCCTGCAGCGGTGATCTCAATGGCGCTACTCAAAGTTTTTAAAAACTCTAATATTCTGGAAAACAACTTGGTACAAACTGCTGCCTCAGCAGGAGAATCCCTGGCGGCAGGGGTTATTTTCACCATACCGGCCCTGGTTATCATGGGTTATTGGCAAGCATTTAACTATTTTGAAACAGTAACTATTGCTCTCTGCGGCGGTGTGCTAGGTGTGCTATTTACCATTCCCTTGAGAAAAGCATTGATCATTGAG
>JBCCLN010000167.1:0-8783 GCA_039026865.1 Bacteroidota bacterium
CCTTGTTTAACCCGAAAAATTCGGGTGTTATTCATTGAGATAATGTAACGCGTTGAATATGAGGTAATTGATTTTAAATGAGATGACAAAATCTTTCCTCAAATTTGAGGAATCAAAAATCATTCAGTATGAATACAAAACTACTGTAAATCAATTACGTGAATCAACCCGCCACTATTTGTGATGAATAATGCGGGCCGATAAAACAGGCTACAACCAACTGCATGAAAGCATATGCTTGCTGATGCCTTCACCAACTGCATTTGAAATCCTCGTTTCTTTCACCGGAAAAGTTGGTATAATTTGGATAATTCAGCTTTTGGGTGTTTTTATTTCATTTGGAATGTCGTTCTTTAAAACCTTGGAAGCATCAGCAGACTTCACTAACTTTAAATAAAATACACTAAAACTTAAGTATATACCTTGTGAATTAATCTTGGTAGTGAGAAAGTAGCTTATCTTAGAAAATCCTAAATATTAGAAATGGCTTTAACTCCTGAACATGATGATAAAATAGCGAAACTAACCTTTGCATCCATATATCCTCATTACATAACAAAAGTGGAGAAAAAGGGCAGGACAAAGGAAGAGCTACATCGAGTTATTGAATGGCTCACTGGCTTTAACCATAAAGATTTACAAAACCTAACCAACGAAAACGTAACTTTTGAAACATTCTTCGAAAGAGCCGATTTGAACCCCAATGCACATTTAATTAAAGGGGTGATATGTGGATATCGGATTGAGGAAATCGAAACTCCTTTAACCAAACAAGTTAGGTATTTGGATAAATTGGTGGATGAATTAGCTAAGGGTAAAAAGATGGAAAAGATTTTACGTTAGGCATGAAACTATAAATTGTTTTAAAAAGTTAACCGGAATATATCCAAACCTTTATACATGCCTATACATTGATCAATCTCCCAGGAATACTTAACCAAAGGATTAGCAAGCCGAAATATGTACTGTAGCAATCCATTTAATATACCACTCCAAGGATGAAGCGGGATGGCAACCACACACCCTGATTTGCCAATATAACTCAAAAAATTCGGGTGTTTTGATTGAGATCATGCAACACGTTGAATGTGAGAATCCTTTGAAAAACCCGCCTTTAGCCCAACTCTTTGTTACTCAAAATTTCAAAAGCCTCATTTACGACCATTCAACCACGTTTTTGAAATTTCAAAAGCCTCGATTTTGAACCAAAAATCCAGTTTGCAAAGGATTCTGTAACTAATTTATTGCTCATGGCAATATTGATTTAGCGATTGAAATAAAAGATCTATATCCTCTTTGGTGTTGTAAGAATGGAGGCAAAAACGAATTCTTTCAGTCCCCTCTTCCACACTTGGTTTTCTGATTGGTAAAGCATTGATTCCTACCTTTTGCAGTTTTTTAGCCGCAGCCATCACCTTTTCATTTCCAGGTACAATTAACGACTGGATGTGAGAATATGAATTCAGCCACTTTAGGTTATTTTTTGATCTCTTATATAAAAAGTAGTTAACGATCTTTTTTAATTGATCTCTTTCTTTAGCTGCTTTTGGTAGTTGGCAATACATACTTGCGATGCTCGCAAAATGATGCTGAGATGGTGCAGTGGAAAAAATTAGTGGTCGAGAAAAATTAATCTGATATTCCTTAATCCAATTTGGCCCTACAACTGCAGCACCGTGAATACCAGGCGCTTTTCCGTAGGTGATAATTCTCGCGAGTACCTTCTTTTCCAATCCTAACTTCTGCACAAGTCCTTCTCCATTTTCGCAGAAGATCCCAATGGCGTGTGCTTCATCTACTATGAGCATGGCGTTATTTTGCTCACATACGCTACTTATTTCTTCCAAAGGCGCAATGTCTCCATCCATGGAGTATATAGACTCAACGATAACCAGTTTCTGGCCTTTTATCTTATGCAGTTTACTTCTTAAGTCATCAATATCGTTATGTTGAAAACGTATTCGCTCTGATTTACCAAGTCTGGCACCATCTATTAAACTCGCATGAATTAGTTCATCACAAATAAGTGTGGTTTCTCGCGTTGCTAATGATGAAACAAGCCCTAAATTAGCAGTGTATCCCGATAGGTAAACTAAAGCACATTCAGCATGATGAAATGCAGCAATCTGTCGTTCAATCCTTTCTGCATAATCCGAGTTCCCGCTGAGTAGTCGTGAACCCGTAGATCCATTGTTTGCAGGGGCGTTTTGATATTCCTTTTTGATGGCCAAGCTTAGTTCAGGATTCTGAGCCAGACCAAGATAATCATTGGAATAAAAATCTATGCCTTCAGGAGGGTTTGGAAGGCATCTTAGCAAATGCTGTTGTTTTACTTTTTCCAAAGCCCTTTGATAGCTATTCATGCTTCCACTTCAGCTTCTTTTTTATGGTATTTAAATGCTTCTTTAGGCATTAAGCCAAGAAGATCAAACATTTCTTTGTCATTATTGAAGTCTGGATTAGGGGTTGTGAGAAGTTTGTCTCCTGCAAAAATAGAGTTTGCACCTGCCATAAAGCACATCGCCTGGTCAGATAAGCTCATTCCTTCCCTACCTGCAGAAAGACGAATCACGGAGGTTGGCATCACCAATCGAGCCGTCGCTATGATGCGTATTAATTCGTGCGCCGGAATTCTTGGTTGTTGAGCGAGTGGGGTGCCTTCTACAGGTACCAGCGCATTAATCGGGACAGACTCCGGGTGGGTTTCCAGGTTGGCTAAGGTTTGCAACATTCCTACTCGATCCTCTACCGATTCACCCATACCTATAATCCCACCTGAACATACAGTGATTTTTGCTTTCCGCACGTTTTCTATGGTTTTTAATCGATCAGTGTACTCACGGGTACTGATGATATCGTTGTAGAAAGCCTCAGAAGTATCAATATTATGGTTGTATGCATAAAGACCGGCATCCGCTAGTCTTTTGGCTTGTTCTTCGCTTACCATTCCCAAAGTACAACAAACCTCCATGTCCATGCTGTTTACGGTTCTAACCATGTTTAGCACTTTGTCAAAGTCTTTGTTGTTCCTTACCTCTCTCCATGCAGCGCCCAAACACATACGAGAGGCGCCATTAGCTTTTGCACTTTCTGCCTGTACTCTAACTTCCTCTATTTCCATCAATTTATGGACTTTGATATCGGTATGATACCTTGCCGCTTGTGGACAATAAGCACAATCTTCCGGGCACCCTCCGGTCTTGATCGAGATTAAACTGCTGACTTGAACTTCACGAGGGTTGTGGTATTTCCTATGAATGGATGCTGCTTCAAACACAAGTTCTAAGAGTGGTTTATCATAAATTGTTTTGATCTCTTCAAGGACCCAATTGTGTCGTACATCTGCCATTTAAGCTAAAATATGAGGTGAATATACTATTATACTATTTAATCAATTGAAAAAGCGAATAGCAACTTGCCATTCGCTTTCATTTTTTAAAAGGGAAAAATTCTGATTTTCAAAACGCTAGCACTGTTTTTTCAATGATATCACAACATTCATGAAGCTGTTCTTCAGTGATCACCAAGGGAGGGGCGAAACGTATGATATTACCATGGGTTGGCTTTGCCAGAAGCCCATTTCTCTTCAATTCAATACAAATTTTCCAGGCGGTACTACTATTTTCTGTGTCATTGATCACTATAGCGTTAAGCAACCCTCTTCCCCTCACCAATTTCACCAGCTCTGTTTTCTTCATCATGTTGTTCATCCGATCTCGGAAAATAAGCCCTAGATTATAGGCATTCTCTGTCATTCGTTCTTCTTTCAATACCTCCAATGCACACATAGCCACTTTAGAAGCCAATGGATTTCCACCAAATGTGGATCCATGTTGTCCGGGTTTCATTGTCAACATAATTTCTTCTCTTGCTAAAACTGCTGAGACAGGTAAAACTCCTCCGGATAGCGCTTTTCCAAGCACAAGAATATCCGGAATTACTTTGTCGTAATCACTGCAAAGTAGTTTCCCGGTTCTGCCTATTCCTGTTTGCACTTCATCGGCGATAAGTAACACGTTTTTTGATTGACAAAGATCAAAAGCTTTTTTGAGGTAGCCTCCATCGGGCACAACAACACCAGCTTCTCCCTGGATGGGTTCAACCATAAAACCGGCAACGTAAGGATCCTCCAATGCTTTATTCAAGGCGTCTAGATCATTGTAAGGGATTAACTCAAATCCGGGCACAAAAGGACCGTAATTTCCATAGCTGTCTTTATCATTGGATGATGAAACTGCTGCTAATGTCCTGCCCCAAAAATTGCCATTAGCGAAAAGGATTTTGGCACTGTTCTCAGGGAGTCCTTTCACTTCATAGGCCCACTTCCGACAAAGTTTCACTGCGGTCTCCCCACCTTCAACACCCGTATTCATCGGTAAGACTCTGTCATACCCGAAATAGTCGGTAATGTATTTTTCATAATGTCCGAGTATATTATTGTAAAAAGCTCTAGAAGTTAAGGTTAAAGTCTCTGCTTGCGCCTTAAGTGCCGTAATAATTTTAGGATGGCAATGACCCTGATTGACCGCAGAATAGGCTGATAGAAAATCAAAATATCTTCTGCCCTCAACATCCCATACATGTACGCCTTCGCCTCTGGCTAATACTACTGGAAGCGGATGATAATTATTTGCCCCATGTTTATCTTCAAGCGCGATAAAATCTTCATTTGAAAGGGTAGAATTTTCTAACATACTTTATTGTTTAGTTCGAAAGTTACAAGGATAAGTATTTAAGCAGACGAGAACAATTGAAAAAGCAATTAGACCCCGAAGATTACTATTTTAACTCAGAAGGTTTAATGGTGTTTACCAAAAAATATCATCTTAAAAGAGGCTATTGTTGTGGAAGCAGGTGTAAACATTGTCCCTATGATTATCAAAATGTAAAGAAATAGTTTGCTAATTGATTGTAAATCCTGACTTTTGCACTTTATAATTAAGTACGTGAGAAAATGTCTAAAATTTGTGTTTTAACCGGCAAAAAGCCCCAAGTAGGAAACAATGTTTCTCGTTCTAACATAAAAACAAAAAGGAGATTCAACCCGAATCTTCAGAAGAAAAGATTCTATATCCCAGAAGAGGATAGATGGATCACTTTAAAGGTTTCTACTTCCGCTATTAGAACCATAAACAAAAACGGTATCTCAGCGGTACTTAAGAAGGCGAAGGCGAAAGGAATAACGATAGAATAATTTATGTCAACAGAAAATTCAAATGTTATTTTGAGTACGTACTTTTGTTTTTATTATCAAAACATGTATTTGTTTGTTTTACCTGTTTTTAAGATATTTTCTCCTTCCATTTAATTCTCTGATACAAGAGAGCTTATCGTGTGGGTAGCTATTTAAAGCCAAAGAATTAGGTGTTAATCAAAATTTCTATCGGAGTTTTGATTATTTCAAATAGTTACTTCAACAAAAGAAGAAAGTAGTTTTTATTCATGTTTATTAAGTAGGCTTTCAGTGAAAAGCTAAATCGAATTTATTTGAATTTTGAAGTCAATTTGTTAATAATTCATTTGACTTAAGATTATTGAACCAGACGGTTAGTAAATGAATCCTCTGCAAAATTGGATTTTCGGTTGAGATCGAGGTTTTCATAATTTCAAAAACGTAGCTTACTGGTCGTAAAAGAGGCTTTTGAATTTGAGTAACGAAGAGTAAGGCCAAAAGGTAGGTTTTTCAAAGGATTCTAAATATAAAATGGGTTTCAGCATGCATACAAGCATATTTGGATTGAGAAATCTGCTGATTTGTAATACCTGCTTTACTCGAGTGATCCATTTTCCTTGTTTGCCGCTTGCCAGAGTTATTTATCGAGATTTCTTTTCTGAATATGGATAATTCAAAATAAGATTGTTTGAAATATTAACAACTCAATGTTTGAAACATATAAATAACTTGATGATACGCCTTGCCTATAATGGGAGATTATACTAACCTATTTGTAGAGAAAGTGCTTTGCTTATAAATGTCGGAAGAACCTTGGAGATACTCCTTTTTATTTACAATGTAGAAAAATGGAAGGGGATTTTCGATTTGTGTAAGGGCTGAAGTGGTACCTAACAATACTTTTATCAACGCAAAATGATAGTTTTCTTTTTGTAAATTATTGCTTGTAAGCACCTCTAAAAACCCACTTTCAATTTTTGAGATGACCTTTTTTTCTGATACTTCGTTATCAAAACACTTATTTAATGCCGCTAAACTCCGTTTTTGACGTTTTGTCTCAGAAAAAAATCGCTACCTCAAATTCTTGAACTGAGTTTTTAGAGGTGCTCTTATAAATATTTGCTAGGGTCCACATTTTCACCGTTTTCCACCCGCTTGGCTATTTCAATCATTTTCAGTTGAATAGGTTTATATTTTTTCGTGTGCTCTAGCTCTACGTGACCGATGGATGTTTGTAATTCTTTTTTCATAAGATACTCCTGGTGGACAGAAGGCAATATCTGCTGCACTTTTTCTGTAATATGGGTAAGAGCTGCTTGCAGTACAGCGTCTTGCCACATCGGTGCGGCAGGCATTGGCACAGGCTCAGGATAGCAAAATGACAGGTATTCCATGGCCCACTTTACTGTAAGTTCAGGTTTTTCCTTTTTCCATCTATCTTGATCTTTAAGAAAACCGGCCACATCTTTTTCTCCTAAAAATTTTGCAAATTCTATTTGAACATCGGTTTTATGATATGCGATGTATTTCTTTCGTGGTGTCACAGGTTTTGTATCTTTTTCTTTTTTCTTTTTGTTTACCTTCTTCACATACTTCACACCTTTTTTTATCCATTGCTCTTCCTTTTCTCCCCGATAGTCCGGCAGCGAGAGGAGGCCAGTGTTCCCATGTATAGTGTAGTGATATTCATAATACTCAGGCATTTCTCCATTTCCATTTAGGTGAGCAGCTTTAATCATCTCATGATCTTGATAGTCCATGGTGGAACTGTAACTTTTAGCAATACCATTAGGTGTTTGAAGAAAATGGATATACTCTTCCACATCCTGTTCATTTACATCCTCAATAAGCTTGAGATCAAGAATGGGGGTTTTCATAAACTCAAATTCAAAGGAATAGATGATATTCTCCAACTCCACTTCTCCAGCTCTCCACCTACATTGTAAATCAAATAGTTTTTTATGCTGGATTTCCGCTAAGGCAAACCATGCCCTCTTACTCCATTCTTTTAATACATATTTGTGATGAAATTGTGTAAAATTTCCATGTACTATGAAATTTGCCTTATAAAAAGCATAGAGGTCAATAAGCTGGTGAATGCTTTCTTCCACGTAAGCGTCGTAATGATTTTTAAGAGCTTTGTTTGCAAGCAGTTCTTTTTTTATTTCTGCTTTTTTAGCGTCTACCATTTCATCAGGATCTACATCAGCCATTTGGATTTATTTATAAGGTTAAACTTATAAAGCTAAAATTAACTGTTTAGTATTCTGAAATTGTATTTTAAAGAAAGGCTTTACGCTGAAAAATTATATGTGGTCAGATTGTTGAAGCGGTTGTTGAAAAAGTTTCATAACATAATAGAGTAACAGGTAATTTCATAGGGTATTTGCAAAATCAATAATCATTTTGAGTTAAGCTACTCTTCTAATATTTAGGCTTTCCTTCATGAACATAACTTTTTAAACAACTAAAAAATCTAAGCGTCCAAATTGAAAAGTACTTGCCAACACGTAGTCTTTTTACGTGTTTCATACCAATTACTGGTAGTAAAAACGCTAACCATTAAGGCTAAGCAAAGTTTTTGCAGACAATGTTATCCATACTTGAAAAGCAAACAATTCAATTATTGAAAAAATGAGCAAATCGGCCCCCACCTGTGCAGGTAGATTGATCCTTTTCCCGGTTGAAGGGATGAAGATAAAAAACGGAGTGGCATAGAGTGGATAGTCAAGGGCATCTATGTAGTAAATTCTAACTTTCAAAAGGATGCCACTATTTCCCATAAAGGCACCTCTAAAAACTCAGTTCAAGAATTTGAGGTAGCGTTTTTTCTAAGACAAGGCATCAAAAACGGAGTTTAGCAGGGTTAAATAAGTAGTTTGATAACGAAGTATCAAGAAAAAAAGATCATCTCAAAAATTGAAAGTGGGTTTAGAGGTGCCCTTAACAAAGGATGGAGAGAATTTAAAAAAAATGTTTTTTGGAGGTTAAAATCCAAGTCTTTAAGGCCACCATAATCGAGGTGCAGATGCCCTATGCTTTCCATCAGAAAAATTGCAAAAAGAAACAACACATTATTTTTGTCGCATCATAAACGAGCACCAGCATCAAACTTTCAACCTAACACCATGAAAAACACCTCATCTTTAACCATACTTCGTCTTCCTTTGCCCCTGTTTCTCCTCTTCAGTCTCGGTGCTCCGGCACAACCGTTTCCCTCACCGGGTCAAAATTTGTCAGGATGGAGGTGCCCAGGGTACCGGTTTCCAGCGATAGTAAACCCTATGGTCTTTACAGAAAAATTGAAAGCCTTACCCTTCACAAGATAAAGCCAGAAAATAAAAGATGAACCTACCTGTCCCAACCCGACCAGCTCGCCTGAAGCGGCTCCAACTGAGCGTATGGGTCCTTCACTTTTGTGTGGCGCTGCCCTTCTTTGTCTGCTCTCAGCCTCCACGTGTAGAAGTGGAAGCCAGCATGGCCCCTGCTATCTCCAGCCCCAACGCAATGACGCTGGGAAAATTCGGTGAAATCCCGGTCTCCCTCTTTACCGGCTCCCCACTCATTGAAGTGCCTTTGACTACGATCGAGTATGGGGATATCCGCCTTC
>JBCCLN010000168.1:0-8751 GCA_039026865.1 Bacteroidota bacterium
AAATACATGATGTTGCTCCGCAATGATGGTTTCAAAAGGAGCAGGATTATCAGGGCCTCTTTTTCGTCCCGGTCTTAATTTCAGTTCCAACCACCGTTCATTATCTGCGTCCATCGGTTGCCAAAATGGAGCAGGATCGGCGGAATGGATTAAGACGGGAATATCCAATTCTCCACATTTTGCCCATATTGGATCTATTCTAGGATCATCTATTTTAATACGATTCCCTTCCTGATCTGTATTTCGCAATCCAAGGCTTTTATAAATCTTTAACCCTCTGGCACCTTCTTTATAGTCTTCTTCCAATTCCTTTACTGCATTGTCCGTCCAGCCTTCTTTGCCGAAATCTTTAAATGAAACATTGGTAAACGCCACGATCTTACCGGGAGCCTCTCCCTCAATCCTCCTTATCATACCTGCGAGATACTCTTGAGTACCAATATCTCCTGCAGACCTGTCAAAACCCCTTCCACTTAAATTTACCATTGCTCCCATATTCAATTCTCCCATCTCTCGAACTAATTTCGCAATAGCCTCTTTAGTCAAGTTCCATTGATGACTATGAATATCCACAAAAGGAAACTTCGCTCGCTTTATCGGGTTCTCGGGAACTACCAGCGTTGAGGTAGGATTGTACTCCTCAAAACTCATGGTGGGTTCATTCTGACTCCAAACACCAACGGTAACAGTAAAAAATGAGATAAGTAAAATTGCTCGCATAGGTTTTGATTTTGTTCGTAAGCAAGTATACAAATCCCAGGACTTTACCATCGAGGTATTTCGCAAATTATCGCATATGGGGAACTTTCAAACTGTTATTTCAATCTATGGATTACTCCCTATTTGATACATCTTTATGGAATTGTAGGTAAACTTTGCGTTCGCATTGCATCAAAAGGTGGATACATACTTATAGAAAATATCGAAATTATCTCGATTAGATAAAATTTTTTCTTGAGTACGGAAAAGATTGTTTTTACCTGGCTAAAATGTCTTTATAGGCGGCCTGTAGTTTCTTATCTTTCGTCCAAAGCGCTAACTCATTTTGAAGACAGGCAACCAGAATATAACAATCAATCAGCCCAACGCCTTTGGCGTAGAGCCGATGATCATTTGAGAGTAAACCTGCATTAATAAAAAGATTTTCTTCATCTACGGTTGGGAGATTTTCACGTACTTGATTAATCACATCCTTTTCCCAATTGCTTTTTACTCCCTGATACAGTTCACCAAAAACAGCGCTAACAGAAAAAACTTCATTCTTTTTTAAATAAGAACGAAGTATATCAATTGTATCCTGATCATCCTGCCGTAGAAAAGAAATCCATATGGAGGTATCAGCGACAATCATCTGTCTCTGTTTCTTTTATAAGGAATAAAGTCTTCTCTAAATGATAAAGGTTTGTCCCTTAAAGAATCATATAGCTTCTCCATTTTGTCTTGCTTCACATATTCATTGAGGGCAATGATCAAGCTTTCAGTGATGTTTTTACCCCCACTGATTTTTCTCACTTTTTCAATCAATTCATCAGGTATTAAAGCCGTTACTTTCATTTGTATATTATTTCGTTTTTAAAAAGCTACATCGGTCCGGCATAGCGGGAATTCGATATAAAAGCTCATTATACGTATGATTTAGTGCTCATTATTTTTTATCGTATATTTTAAAACAAAAATACGATAATTTTCCCCAAAACAAAAAAAGAGTCGCACTTGTGCGACTCTAATCACCATCTATCTCTATCTTATTCTACTATTAAAGTGTAAAAAGGTGTTGGATTTAATGGACAGAAGTATACATACTCGCCTGCTTCCAATGTTACTACCCCGGATATAGCTGTCTCACCGTTTGAAATAGCTTTCTTTAGATATGCTTCCTTCACATGATTCTTTTGCTCTGTCTGACCTTTGGGTGCGACTACAAATCCTACTTTTCTGTCTACTCCATTATTTTCTACCTCAAAAATGTAGGGCTTACCCGCTTCAAGTTTCAGTTCAGTTGTTTCAAACGCTTCAGGTATTTGGACGAGACTTACTGTTTTAGCCTTTTGAGCATTTAACGCCGTAGCTCCTAGAACTACTATTGAAAAGAAGATTGATTTTAGATTGCTTATCATTATTATTTATTTTCTAATTCCAACTAAGCAACGGCTCCTTCCAGTGCAGGAGCTGCAGGGAAGTCTACTTCAAATCCACCGACTCCGTGGAGGAAGTTGCTGACAATTTTGTCACCGATAACAATGATGATATCTACAATACTTTCTTGGGTATAACCAACAGCAAGAAGGTCATCAATCGTATCTTGTGAGGGTTTCCCTCTGTTTATCGTTGTTTCTTTTGTGAATTTTGCAAGTGCATCTAGTTTCTTATCAAAAGAAGCAGATCCACTTCTTAGCTCTAATACTTGATCGCTGGAAAAACCATTCATCTTTCCGAGTACTGTATGGGCTGCTTGGCAATATTCACAGTCATTTACCTGGCTTACCACTAAGTTGATGACCTCTCTTTCTTTTGCTTTTAATGAGCTTTTCCTGTTTTGGAAAGCTAAGTAGTCACTCAATGCCGTATTGCTATGAGCAAATGTGGCGTAAAGATTTGGAACAAATCCAAGTTTTGACTTCAGATTATCAAAAATTTGTTGGTTATTTTCAGATACTTCTTCTCTTGTTGGGACATTTAAATTTTCCATAATTTCTAAATTTTGTTTTGTTTTTTATTGTCAAATTATGATATGAAAACGCGCAGAGGTAGTATCGGGATAGTGTCTATCCTTCCCGAAGGATTGTCAATTTTTCCCAGTTAGGCGTTTTTTATGCTCATATCGATACTGAGAAGGTGAAAATCCAGTGTTTTTCTTGAAAAAACGAGAGAAGTTGGGAATATCTGAAAAGCCTAATTCATGTGCTATTTCCTTGGCCGTCTTATCGGTATAAATCAGCAATCGCTTCGCCTCTAGCAAAATCCTCTTGTGAATAACCTCTAAAGGTGATTGGTTGCTGCGCTTTGTAAAAAGATTAGAAATGGTTTTGGAAGACTTATGCATCAGGTCTGCATAATCTTGCACTTGATGATACTGCTTAAAATTCTGCTCAACCATCAAGTTGAATTGTCGGATTATCTCTATTTCTCCCTCCCCAAAATCACTAAATTGAACCTGCTTCTTATAAGTTCTTGTCAATTTCACAATCAATCTTTTGAGAACAACCCTCAACATTTCAGTTTTCAAATTATCCTCGGCTTCTTCGAATTCATCAACAAACACATTGAATAACAACTCAAGCTTTTTTTGATCTCTTGTGTCTAATTGAATTTGAGGAACTTCTCTATTTCCAAAAAATAAAATCCCAACACAAGAAACTTCATAATCGTGATCTATGATACAATAAAAATCACGATTAAAACGCCAGGCCACGATATTTTCAGGATGTTGAAATGAAAAGGATTGATTGGTGTTAAAAACCACTATTTGATGCTTTTTTAAAAAAAAGTCACCATCATCTACTAATACATTTTGAGTTTCTCCAATGTTCCATACAATAGTTAGTAGATCCTTATCCTTATCAAAGGAGCTTCCATTAAATTGTTTTTCATCATAAATAAATAGAATTATACCTCCTGTTTTTAAATCAGTATGAGCTAGAACCATGAATTTAGACTTATTGATTAAAATCGAAAATGAGAAATAATTGATTCATATCAAATTCATAGCGCCTTCATATTTGTCTGTTGGCTTTCATGTGTGTAAGCTTTTTCTAATGGCCACATGGAATTCGCATTAACACGGATTATTCTCCACGAATAGTGGCGGGTTGATTTAAGTAATTGATTTTACAGTAGTTGAATATTCATACTGAATGATTTTTGATTCCTCAAATTTGAGAAATGATGTTGTCCTCTCATTCGAAATCAATTACCTCCTATTCCACGTGTTACCTCATCTCTAAGAATAAACACCCAAATTTTTCGGGTTGATGCAATGTCTTGAAATTCGGGTTAAGCTAAATTACTTTGGAAAAGACCAAAAAGTTTTACAAATGCATAATATTACTTTCCAATAATCATTCATCTTTAAGCACTTCTGCCGGGTTCAACATTGAAGCTTTAGTGGTGTGAAAAACAGATATCACTAAAGAAATAATTAACAATATCAAAAAAGATAAAATAAAAACTGAAGGCCTCATCTGAATTCTATATTCAAAGTCAGACAGCCAGTGTTTCATTAAGTAATATCCAATTGGCGAAGTAATGATAAAAGCAATAAGGAGCAATTTCATGTAATTTTTGGAAAACAATACAATCAGGCCAGTTAAAGAAGCTCCAAGTACTTTTCTAACACCAATTTCTTTCAGCTTTTGCTCAATAGAAAACACCACAATCCCGAATAATCCCAATGAAGCAACGATGATTGTAAGTACTGCGAAAAAGGAAAGCACACCACCAAATTTTGCTTCGGTTCGATATGCTGCTTTATAATGTTCTGAAAGCACCGTATGCTCGAATGGGCGGTTGGGTACAAACTCTCTCCATTTCGTTTCTAGATTTCCAATTAACTCATTAAACTCATTATCATCTCCTGTAGCTTTTACCAAAACCATATTTAAGGGATCGTAACCGGCCGCGGTGTTTATATCAAAAATTCCGAAAGGCTCAATTGGTCCATGTAACGACCAGAAGTTAAAATCTTTTACCACTCCAATGACGTGATACGTTCCAGAGTGATTTTTAATTTTCCTGTTAAGCACGGTCTCGTCGGGTTTCCATCCTATCGATCTCACGGCAGTTTCATTAAGAATTACCGCTGTAGAATCACTTGAATAAGATTTATTGAAAAACCTGCCCACGGTAAGTTTTAACCCGAGGACATCTTCATAATTATTGTCAGCCACAGCAAAATTGAGAGGAAACGAACCAGCATTCGGAATGTCCGGGATGAATTGATCACCGTTTGAAATGATGGTTGGAGTAGCATCACAAAGTGAAGTTCCTGTGACACCAGGTAATTGGGCCAATTCATTAGCAAACTCTTTTTCAGCTTCAGTCCAATGAGCATTCCTAACGATGAGTAGGTTTTCCTTTTCATAACCTACATCTACATTCATAAAGTGGTTGAGTTGCTGGTAAACAGTAAATGTTCCCAGTATGAGAATAAAAGAAAGCGAATATTGAACAATTAACATTCCATTTCTCAGCTTTAGCCCTTTTTTTCCTGTCTTAAATTCTCCTTTCATCGCTGAGGTAGGCTTAAATGCATTAAAGAACAAAAACGGATAAAAACCAGCAACCATACTTACTACAGCGACTAGTAAAGTGAAAAAGCATACCAACAATGGTTGATTTGCTGCGCCAAAAGATAAATCAACATTCAACGATTGATTAATAAAAGGAATGGCATACAAAGTCAAGCAAAAGGCAAGTGCCAAAGAGATAATACAATAGGCAAATGATTCACCGAAAAAACGTTGAATGAAAACCTTTTTTGTCCCTCCCAGTACTTTGCGAAGCGCTACGTCTTTAGCCCGGGAGGTAAACTGTGCTGTGCTGAGATTGATAAAATTGATGCAGGATAAAATCAAAAGAAAAATGGCCGATCCTATCAGTGCAGCAACAATCTTGATATCCCCGGGATCTGACAACCGATTGTAGATATTAACAGAATGAAGCCTTATGTCCTTAAAAGGCTGTAAGTATAAATTCCACTCTTTACCGACTTCTATATACCCTTCCCAGGTGTATCCCATGACACTCAGCGTTTGAGCTGTCTGGGTTTTGGGAAGTGCCACTATTTTTTCTTTCGCAGCTTTCATATCTATCCCTTGCTCAAACAATACAAACGTCTCAAAGGTGGTCCACATCCAACTCCAATTGGCCTCGGCCACGCCTGGGACACTATTCATAGATATCAAAAGATCGAAATCATCCAGATAGGAGTTTTGCTCTATCTTCTCCAATACACCAGTAATAATGTAAGGCTCATCTTTGCCCATTGAAATGAGCTCTCCTATAACATCTAAATTACCAAAAAAACGAATCGCAGTTTCATACTTTAGAATAACAGAGCGAGGTTCTTTTAAGGCGTATTTCTCGTCTCCATATAGTAAAGGAAAATCGAAAACCTTAAAAAAATTGGAATCTACTGCGAATATTTCCTCGTCTTTAAAAAATTTCTCTTGTCCGTTTAGCTCAAAAGTGATAGGAGGTACATAAGTCGGATGGATTCGTACCACTTCTTCAGCTTCTGGTATTTCTTGAATGATGGAATAAGCTACTCCAGGTCCCGTACTTGAAAATTGTTTAGAATTATCTTCACCCCAGATAAACGTTTGATTGATTCGATAGATTCGATCTCCCTTTTCGTGAAATTGATCATAGCTTAGCTCACTTTGTACATAGAGGTATATAAGTATGGAAGTAAAGAAGCCTGCCGTTAAGCCGAGTATGTTTACCAAAGCGAATAATCTATTTCTCTTGAGATTTCTAAAGAAAAGTTTGATTGATGTGGTCATTCAGGATTTAGTTTCAGAGGAATAATCAAAGTTTAACAGAAAAAATGCCAAATACTGTAACCAACTGAATATCTGGTCTTTAGAAAAATACTAAAAGAGACACAGACCATTATTGAACACTATTCTGTACGAAATGCGTTAATCTGTGGCCCAGATAATGTTTAGTTTGAAATAAGGATATCTCTAAAAACTCAGTTCAAGAATTTGAGGTAGCGTTTTTTTCTGAGACAAGACGTCAAAAACGGAGTTTAGCAGCATTAAATAAGTATTTAGATCACAAAGTATCATGAAAAAAGATCATCTCAAAAATTGAAAGTGGGTTTTTAGAAGTTGCCCATAAGTAATTGATTCACTAAGAGTTAAATTTAGGTGATAGGAAATCAAATTTTCAATCACATTATTAGAACCAATTACATCAATCTCTCTTCTACGAATTAGCATCTTTTTTAAAACTCATCTTCGGGCCTGCGCGGCACGGCCTAAGCAGTTCCACTTTTTATTACTCAAAACTTGAAAATCCTGATCTAAGCGCGGTAAACCATGGTGTTTTAACCAGCATTATTCACCACAAATAGTAGCGGGTTGATTCAAGTAATTGATTTACCGTAGTTTAATATTCAGACTGAATGATTTTACTCTTAAAATTTGAGGAACGATGCTGTCATTTCATTTGAAATCAATTATCTTATATTCAACGTG
Source organism: Bacteroidota bacterium (assembly GCA_039026865.1). GTDB lineage: Bacteria > Bacteroidota > Bacteroidia > Cytophagales > Cyclobacteriaceae > Ekhidna. Next base: position 7,203 of record JBCCLN010000168.1, read on the forward strand.
TTACCTCATCTCAATGAATAACGCCCGAATTTTTCGGATTAAAACGCTAAAAGCCTTGATTTGAACCCTAAATTAAATTCTTCAAAGGATACTATTATTCATCCTTCAATACCTCTGCAGGATTCATCATTGAAGCTCGAGTGGTATGAAAAATGGCGATACTAAGGGAGATACATAGAAGTATGGCGAATGACAGTACAAAAAGCAAAGGATTTATCTGAGTTCGGTATTCAAAATCAGATAGCCAGTTGTCTATGCAGTAATATCCAATTGGTGAGGCAATGGCGAAAGCAATTATTAAAAGCTTCACATAGTTTTTGGAGTATAACAATATTAAACTGGAAAGGGAAGCGCCCAAAACTTTTCTTATACCTATTTCTTTCAGCTTTTGTTCTGCAGCGAACACAACGATCCCAAACAGACCTAAGGAGGCTATAATAATGGTTAAAACGGCAAAAAAGGACAGGACACCCCCAAATCGAGCTTCGGTTTTGTATGAATCTAAATAGTGATCTGTAAGTAAAACATACTCGAAAGGACGGTTAGGTAGAAACTCCTGCCATTTGGCTTCTATTTTTTCAATTACTTGATCCTTGTTTTCCTCAGTAGTCCTCATTTTCACAAGTACTCTGGTAAGCGGGCCAAAGCTAGCTTTTGATTTCGAGTTGAAAATAGCAAAAGGTTCTATTGGCGCATGAAGTGACCAAAAATTGAAGTCCTTCAGCACACCGATGATATGATACTTACCGGTGTGATTTCCTATTTTATTGTTCAAAATACTTTCATTTACCTCCCATCCTATTGTTCTGGCAGCAGTTTCGTTGATCAATACCGCTGCTGAATCACTTGAATAAGATTTATCGAAATAGCGACCCAAAACCAATTCCATGCTTAGTAAGTCTAGATAATTTTCATCTGCAACCGCAAAATTGAGTGGAATGGAACCTGCGTCAGGCTCATCGGGAATAAACTGATCCCCATTCGAAATATACATTGGTGAAGAATCGCTAAGTGAAGTGCCTGCTACCCCTTTGATCTTCGCTATCTCATCCCTAAATTCTTCTTGCGATCCTGTCCAATCCACATTTTCCACAATCAAGATGTTTTCTTTTTCAAATCCTACATCTGTATTTCGGAAATAATTAAGCTGATTGTAGATAGTGAACGTGCCAACAATGAGAATGAGCGATAATGCATATTGAACTACGAGCATCTCATTCCTTAATCCTATGCCTCTATTTCCTGTTTTAGATTTACCTTTCATCGTTGATATAGGCTTGAATGCACTGAAAAATAAAAAGGGATAAAAACCCGAAATAATACTTGTCATTGAGATCAAAATGGCAACAAAAGATCCTAGAAACCTCAGTTCGATTTTAAAAAGCGGCTAGTTGGGTTGATTTTTCGGGGGAGTACTTGATCTGAGGTTTCTTATCAAAGAATGAATATGCGATAAGTCCAGCGATTAGATTAGTGATAAAATTATTGAATGATCTGTGTCTAGAATGTTCTACCTGACAGATGTTTTTCAATTCGTCGTTGATGGGTT
>JBCCLN010000169.1:0-8723 GCA_039026865.1 Bacteroidota bacterium
GGCAACATTGCCTACGGAGAGGCAGGTGGTGCGGTGGAAAATGAATTCAACGAGGCACTGAGTGGGGCGGGGATGGCAGGAAAGGGCGATGGCCCCGATGTGCCGAGGGCGTTCATTAATTTCATCTTCTTCGATAAAGCCATGCGCTACCAGCGGGCGGGGTTTACACAAATCAGTACGGCGGCCTACCAGACCGCTCCTCACCAGCACGAGACGGTGGCGTTGGAGGCGTTTGTGCCAGACCGGGAGGGGTATATGTTGCTGTATCTCAGCAATGAGAACGACCAGCCGGTCACGGTCTTTTTTGATGATTTTGTAGTGAAGCAGCGCAAAACCAATGTGGTGTTCAGCTCTGACTACTACCCTTACGGTCTGAGTTATCATCGCTTTGAGCGCACCGCCCAAGACCTCCGAAACCGATACGGCTACCAAAGCAAAGAATACCTGGACGAAGAAGGACTCGATACCTATGACTTCCACGCCCGCTACTACGATCCCGCCCTGGGACGGTTTACCAGCGTGGACCCGAAAGCCCAAGAATTTTCGGAGTGGTCTCCTTATGTAGGGATGATGAACAGCCCAGTAATGTATGTCGATCCTGATGGTGAATTTGCTTTTTTGGCAGCATTACCATTGATAGCTAAGATTGGAATTGGCGTAGGTGCTGGACTTGGTGCTTATCAAGGAGCTAAAATGGCTGAAGCAAATGGAGGAAATGTCTTTTTAGGTGCTTTAGGCGGTTTTGCTATTGGAGCTGCTGCTGGAGTAGCTGGAGCTGGGTTATCGACCTCAGTTACAGCTTCAATTGGAACAGGGACTGGTTTTTTTGCTGGAGCAGTTGGTGGTGCAGTGGCAGGAGCAACTAGTGGTTTTATCAGCAGTGCGGGTTTCACTGCATTAGGTGGTGGAGATTTTGGTGATATTTTGGGAGCTGGATTTAAAGGGACAGCTATTGGAGGGTTAGTAGGTGGTGCAATAGGAGGTGTCACTAAAGGTATTCAAGCAAAAAAAGCTGGTCTTGATTTTTGGAGTGGTGAAGGAAAATTATTAGGAGGAGAATTGGTTGTTCAACAATATCAAGAACCAAAAACTATAGATACTCAAGGAGATATTTTTGAAAATCCTACAGGTGGTGAGATTAGAGGTTTAGATCCAAATGGATCAGGCGCATATGGTGCATCTCGAGGATCGAGACCACATTTAGGACTGGACATAGTTGGCGATCCAGGGCAGAATGTTGTTTCACCAGTTGATGGTACAGCAACAAACTTTAGAGGGGCAACAGGTAAAAAACTTCCGATGGTTGATATTACTCCTGCTAAATCAAATGCTGGGATTTCAAAAATTAGGATTCTGTATGTTAATGCTCCTGAAAATGTGACTGCTTGGAGACCGTACTCTGTAGTCGCAGGACAAACAAGTATTGGGTCTGTTGCAAACTTACCAGCTATAGGATATCCCTTAACAATAACTAATCATATTCATGTTCAAGTTATGTGGAAGAACCTATGGGTAAATCCGACACCATTTTTCTTTAATAACTAATGCATAGGGGAATGTTAAGTTTATTCTACACGATCATGGTTCTACTGGTTGGATGTTCTGAAAATCAAGAAATAATCGGAGACTGGCTATATCTTAAACCTAAGGAAGAATCAAACATTTTTTTTGTAGAGTGTCCTGATGAAATTAGGTTCAAATCTGATGGTACTTATGTTATTGTTAACGACTGTTATGGAATAGGAAAAAGTCAATTAGTCGAAGATGGTTTTTGGAATCTAAAAGGGGATCAAATCAATTTAAAGAATCGGAATCTTTCAACGAATTATTCTATTACAAAATCTATTGAAGATCCCCTTGTAATATCAATTGAAAGCATATCTGAAGATACTCTTATGCTTAATATTGACGGAAAGGTTGAGATATATAAAAAAATCCCCTAGCTGTTCCGTTTGTGTTGTTGCGCTGTCTGTAACGCGTGCCTTATCTTCAAAATCGTCCTAACCATTGCCGGAAGATGATTCTTTTTGGCAACATGTGATAAATGATGGTAAGAAATAGGATATTTTTCGTGGATTTGTTTAGGTTTTTCTCTACCACTAATTGATGGCAAAAAGGCAAAATCTTTGTCCGCTATGTAGTAGATACCCTAGGCAATGTTCATTGTGCAAGAGTGATCAAAAGTGACAACGAGCAGCTAAATGTAAAAGTCATTGAGATCATCAAGGGTGCAAAGTTTACTCCTGCAATTAATCGTAGTAAGAAGGTAATAGCTCTTATGGTGCTAAAAGCTTCAGGCCTTCCATAACCGCTACGCTTTTTCTCTTCGTTACCCTCCGTGAAATTGTTCAGGAGCCTGATATTAGCCGGCTCATAAATGAGGTGTTCACTTCCAACCCTTTATGTTTTCTGGATAACAAAAACTAGAGGAAACCCAAAATTTTCGAAGGGATGAATCATCTTTATCGTCCTCAAGGACAAAGCGGTAGAGAGATTTTTTCAGGGTGCTTTCATAAATCTTAGTTTCAATTGTTTAAGTTTATGGTATAGAGTGCCTGTCTTATCCTCCATTCGACCGACAAAACCCTTCATCCCCAACCTATGGTTCCCTACGGTCACGCCTGACATTTGTCGGCCATTCCGTCTGATGGCTCTTCGTTGCTTTTCTGCTGTTTGGTGAAAAGGTAAAAGACCGTTTCAGGGAGCAAATAACGAGGCAAAAAAAAATAGCCACCCCTTTTGGAATCGCTATCTTTGTTTTGTGTTTACATGTGCGAAAATCGCATTACGTTTTGTTAAACGCTTGATCAAAGTTAAAGGTTTCGATCTTCATCTCAAAGTCAAGTTCAGGTTTAGAACCTGAGTGGTGCGTCCCCTTGGCTTAACCGTCAGGGGGCCATGTGTAGACATAATTCCTAAACACTCAGTGGAAAATCTTTCAAACGATCGTTTTGATGTTTTTCTACGCTTTCCTCTACTAAAGATCTGGGATGTAAGAAAGTAGCTGACAAATGATGGGTTGTCCGGATAGATAAGTATTTTTAGTCATGATGTTAGATTTAGAGATTCAAACATCATCAAATTTGGCAAGGTGGTTTGTTATCTCGCTGTTAATTATTGTACTTCTTCAAAATCGGCTGAAATCTCACACTCTTTAGTCGGATGCCAGTATACAATTCTTCATTCAAATTGTGTTTTATTCAGGCGAGAAGAGATTCGAAAAAAAAAGCAAAACAGAAATGTTTTGCTTTTCTAACTTTATTATTAACTATTACTTACTACTCAAAAAAAAAAACGTAATTATCTCTCGAAATATTGTTTATTCTCATGAAATATCACTTTTAAAAGAAAAATCTGTGAGATTAACCATTGGCTATAGTTCCTGTTTCGCTACTACTTAGGACGGAAGAACCCGGAAGGTAATTTCAATCGCTTTGTAATGCTATTCCTAAACTGATTATCTGAGTTCGTACATTTTGTCTTGAATCTGAAAAAGGATCTGTAAGACTGCCCTTATACGGGATTTACACTGCCATCTGGTTTACGATTGCCAAAATAGGTCGAAAGGAAACAAAAACCTGAAGTATTGGTTTTTTTGCTAATAAGTAGTAAATAATATTAATTTTTTTATTTAGAACAGCATTTTTTTATATATTTTTTATAAATAAAGATAGTATTAATCATTACTATTCGTTATCTTTAATGTATATTAAAACGGTAAAAAACAATGAGTTATTTTAAGAACAGCAAGAACACATCACACTTCATTGGCCGACTAGGCAGTGATGTTGTCGCTGAAAATAAGGCATCGAAATCCATCAAGTTCAGTATTGCCACTAACCTGATTATGGGTAAGGATGATAAGAAGAAGGAAAAGACCATTTGGGTTCCGTGCCAGATCTGGGCAGATAATCCCGCAGTTAAATACATGACTAGCGGAAAAATGGTTGCTATTGATGCTTACTACGATAATGCTACTGTAGGTCAAGGACAAGACAAGAAATACTTCCACCACTTTCAGGTCGAAAATGTTGTCCTGTTAGGTTCATCCGATAGCGAAGAAGGAAAAGAGGAAGCGAAAAGCGCATGAAAAAAGAGAAGTAGATCAGACTTCCTTATAGTACATCCCCTTGTAAATTTCACAAATACTCACTAAGATGCATCCAGGCAATAAAGATAGTGGTTTTAGGCTTGGAGAGATTTAGCAAACACTGTTGAAATGAAGTTCTACGCCACCTACGAAAGAGTAAATAAAAAACGTGCTTACCACATCACGTACGATCCAGTTAAAGACGTATTCAGGAGAAGCCGAAATATTTGCTCACTCAAAATATGGGATCTGCTTGAAAACGAGATGATTCCATCTATCAAGAAAGGTATTTCAAATCGACCTATGACCTCAAAGTTATGGACAATCATGCAGTCGAGAAATTTATAGCAAAACTGGAAGGCTTCGTAGAAGCTGAACCCAAAACTTCAAATCAGATGAAACCTACCAAAGATCAATGGTCAGCATATCAGCAAATCTTTGACTATTTCAATCAGGAGTTATTTGATGGAAAGCTACCAGGTGTAATCCTAAACTTTTCTAGAAAGGCTAAAACACATGGTTTTTTTGCCCATAAACGATGGGAAGGAGCAGGTGGCCAGAAACATGAAATAAGCCTCAATCCCGAAATCATGATTCGAGATCCGAAAGAATATCTTTCAACCCTTGTTCATGAAATGGTGCACGAATGGGAACTCGAAATAGAAGAAAAATCACCTCGTAGAAATTATCATACTCGAGTATGGGCAGATAAAATGAAATCTATTGGCCTTATCCCTTCTAACACAGGGGAACCAGGAGGTAAAGAAGTTGGCCAATCAATGTCACATTACATTGAACCTGGAGGGAAATATGAAGTAGCATACGAAGCTATGCCTAAAGACTACTTACTTCCGTTTACGGCTGTAGAATGGTTCATTAAACCATCTGCTCCAAAGATAGAAGGTGAAAGGAGTCGAGAACCAGGGAAGGGAGCAGGTGCAAGCAAAAAGGGTGTGAACAGAAATCAATACAAATCCAAATATACGTGTCCATCATGTTCAATCAATATGTGGGGCAAAGCTGGATTGAATGTAAAATGTGCTGACTGTGATGAATTTTTAATGATTCTCGATGACACAGCAAAGTAAAAAACTCAAGAAGCTCTTTGCGACTGATCTCAGTTCTCTATTTGATGACGCAATTCTTTTCAGGGAGTGTATTCCGGCCCTGGCCAAGATGATAGGTGTTGCTGAATTCTCTAAGAAAATGGGGATGACAAAAACACAGTATTACGCCAGGACTAACCATCCCGAAAAATGGTCATTGGAAGAACTGATAAAGGCAGCAGGGATCTTCAAACAGTTAAATGTTGGTAAATAAATAAGTGTAACAAAGAGCAAGTTTTCAGTAAGACCCGAAGAGTCTGATGAAGAAAACTTAGCGAGGATTACGGTGCATGGCATTTCAACAAAGAATGACAAACTGAAATACCTGGTGAATAATTTACTCAGGTATGGATGGATGAAATAAAATCTTTGAAAAATGATAACCCAAACCTTCAACAAGCCAATCATTCGTTTGAAAGTGTTCTAAGAATCAAGAGAAATGCTGAAAAACTAATGGAACAAGTGGTGTCAGATTAAGCACTCGTGCTGGCTATTATCTTTTAGGCCCTGGACTTCAATGTGTCATATTTTGAACCTAGACATACGTATCAGCTCGATTTGACACCACTCTTACATATATGCAAACCAAAATCTCTCCATGTTCTTTGGAGGAGTAAAACTTAAGAAAATCCAGGCAATAAAACTGATAAATAATCACTACCCTTTACCGGAAAATTCAAAATATTCAATAGAAGCTTTTCACTCTATGGAAAAAGGACTTCTAAGAAGAATATTACGAATATGTAAGAAACCTAAATACATGCCTGAGAGAGTAAACCACTAAATGTTAAATTTAAACCGAACATTGCGTAAATTACGTTCGTTTTACTTTAATTACATTAAATGGAACCAGAAGAACATCGCCTCAAGAAAACCAACCGGCAGCCGAATAGTATCACCATGAGTAAGCAGCAATTCGAAGTAATTGAAAAGCGCATCATGTATTTGGTTATTAACCAGGTTAAAACCGGAAGGAACATTCAGGAAGATGTTTTCAAAGAGAACTTGACAGTATTAGTTCCAATTAAACATTTGGGTGATACTAACTATGAAAGAATCAGATCTGCGGCTAAAAGTCTTTCGAAAAGGCAGATCGCACTTAAGGATGATAAAAGAAATAAAACATTCGATTATATTACGCCTTTTCCCAGAATCAAGACAACAAATAATAGTTACCTTGAAGTCACTATTCTTGCCGATACTATCCCCTACTTTGCAGAGCTTAATAAAGGTTATACAAACTATTTGCTGGCCTCTGCCCTATCACTTCATAGTAAGCACTCGCAGAGGATCTACGAGATAATATCACGATTCAAAGACACAAAGTTCTTTGGCCCCATCCCCATATCTGAATTTCGAGAAATGCTTTCCATTGAAGATTCCTATAAGGAAATATCCATGCTTAAGGCTAGAGTACTAGAACCGGCTAGGAACGAGATTGCAGAAAAAACCGAACTAGGGTTCAATTATGTACTGACTAAGACCGGCCGGAAGTATACACATATCAAGTTTACGATTTATGGCCAGGCTCCGAAGGATCAGCAATTGTTAAAATTTGCCGAGGATTTCAGAGATGATGATAAAAGCGAAAGGTGTAAGGTGCTGTTAAAGGCCTTAGGAATCATACGTGATGATTTGGTGAACGAAATAGTGAATTATCAACAGAAAGAGTTCTGGGAGTGGCATTATAAGTATAGTACAGGCGCATTGAAGGTCAGTAAGAACCCTGCAGGTCTTCTACTCACAACCTTAGGTCTTACTGAGAAGAAATAAAACTTATGCGATCTGTTCGACTAATGCGATCTGCTATTCAGTGAGGTGTTCGCTTCGGTTTTTTAGATCCATTGCATTTATGCAATCTGTTCGCTTAATAACGTAGTTTTTACCTTCAATCTATGCCAGATGTTCGGATTCATAGGTTGTGAAGAGGTTACTTTATGCCAGATGTTCGGTTTAGTGGAAAAAATCGCACAAAAACCACTTTTATTCATTCTATAACGCACTTTTTATGTTCCTTATGCCGTAAGTTCGGTTTGAAAAGGGGCTAAAAATGGGCGTCATGCTAAGTGTTCGTTTAACTATGCCGGGTGTTAGAGTTCAGGATAGGTACTTATGCCTGATGTTCGATTATTTATGCGATTTGTTCAATCAAGTTATGCGATTTGTTCAATTATTATATGCGATTTGTTCGGAAAATTGCTTGTAAACCATTGCAAAACACATATTTAGCGTATCGTACAAAAGAACAAAGAATATAATATCACAACTTTGTGGTAAGTAAGCGTTCCTTACGGAACTTACTTGATTTTATGGATTTATGATAGTTTTTTTGGCCCAAAGAATGTAAAATGTAACGTACGTTACATTTATTTAAAATCAATTTCAACGACTAAAATTTTAAAAAAATACAATTCGGAAATTTTCGTTAGCGTACAACACAAAAAGCCCTTTTATTACGAGAAGGGCGAGGAAAACTCGAAACGGGAAACTTTACGTTCTCCGGGATCTCCATTTTGACAACTCGGTCAAGGTCGTTCCCACGTTGCCTCTTTCCTACAACAAGTCTCAGAAGATATAACAAAGATGTTTTTTCTAGGCCACAAACGCAAGAAGTGGGTTACTTTTCCCGTTCCGCTCTGGTTTAATGCTTTGCCTACTTGATTACCTTTCTCAGCTGAATATCGGTAGCTCTTTTTTCTAATCTTTTCATCATGAATAAAGTCTGCTTAGTATCTGTTCATCCAGTGTTAGAGCACGAAAATGCTGCTTCTAAAATCCCCATTTTTTAGGTCTTACTAGCTGGCATACTTTATCCTTTTGAGGTATCCAAAATTTGAGACATTGCACACGGCATTTGCATATTGAAGTGTCAGTAAAATTGTTAGCAAAGGTACGTTCATCATATTGACACGTTCTCCATATTTGAAAAAATCACCCGTGATTCTCACTTGAAAATCTCCACACTTGCACATGTTTCCAGGTAGTATTTTCATAATTTTTTTACAGGCTAGGCCCTTCAAATTCATTCCAAACTAAGTCTTCATTTCGACCGATTCGCCCAGCCAAAATTTTAATTAACACTAAATATTTTAATACTATGAACAATGTAAATTTATTCGGAACCTTAGGACAAAATGCAATAGTAAAACCTTTCGAAAACGGAAGAAGTGTCATCGAATTTTCGCTGGCTACTAAAGAAACCTGGAAGGACAAAGAAGATAATAAGCAGTCTAGAACTACATGGCACAATTGCAAGATCTTTAGAAAAACAGGATCTACAGGAATCAGTGAGTTCCTTAAAAAAGGTGCTAAAATCATCGTGGAACAAGCTTTTTTGAGATACCAGGATCGTGAAATCGGTGACAGGAAGATCCTACAGGCTTATGTGGATGTAGAAAAAGTTGAATTGGTTAGTACATCAAATACTAAAGAAAAACAAAAAGAGAGTGAGTAGTGACTTTTTCGTTCTTGGACGCTAGAGGGGTCAACTGGCCCCTTTTTTTGTGACCATGTAAAAGTAAGGAAGA
>JBCCLN010000170.1:0-8708 GCA_039026865.1 Bacteroidota bacterium
CATTAACCAGGCTGACGGGTTTTCAGGCAGGCCTCCATACTTCCATTTGTTAATCGCCGTTTCAAACGCGTCCTGAACGATGTCGGTAATGGCCTCCAATTGATGAAGACCATAGATCTTGGATAATACCGCTACCATCTTTCCCGAGTTTTCCCGGAAAAGATGGGCGGTAAGCTGTTGGATGTCTTCGGCGGACATTAAGGTTTGTCTACGTCAATAACTTCACGTACTTCCAGGGTGGCGTTGTCCATAATAATGGAAGGACACCCTTTAGAGATCTCAGCGGCCTCCTCTAGTGAATTGGCCAGTAAAAAGTAATACCCGCTAATGGCTTCTTTAAGCTCGGCAAAAGGGCCGTCGGTGACCAGTTCGCCTTTGATGCATTTACCTTCGGGCATTAATGGATTGCCCCCTTTAAAATGACCTTTGGCCATCAACTCCCCCACCCAGGCAGTATGGGCTTCTATGCTTTTTTGCATTTCTTCAGGGCTTAATTGGCTTTCTACTTCTGTGTTGTTTCTGATGAGCATTAAATATTCTTTCATGTTATTAAAGTGTTTTGATTCACCCTTATGACAGGTAAGATACTGAATTGGGGACAGGGGTGCTTGAAAAATTTTTATTTGTAAATCATATTCATGTCCCTAAGTACTTTACATTGAAGTAAGAAACAATATCCAGGCCTACTATTTAATTATTACAATAATTTTTTTGATTAAATTTGTGGTTGTTTATTGTGTGTAACAGTACCTTTTGTCCTGTTACAGGGATGTTAGATTCAATTACAAAAACAGAAATTCATAGCTAACTCTAAAATATCTTAGAATTATGTCCACCGATACTAACCAGAACGCTTTTTGGAATCGTAACGACTTCAAGATCATCTTTGGTTATCTCGTGGGCAGTTGGACACTCCTAGAGTTTATGAATTACTCTCTAGAGCGATTGAATATTTCTCCTGTTTGGACAGAGGTTTTCCTCAAAACCGTGTTGATGTTGATCCCTACCATTTTAGTCATCGCATTGATACCTAAGGGTGTAAACAAGTTTCTTCGGATGATAAAAAAGATAATCCCTCCACTCAACGTAATTATGATTCTTCTTGTTCTTATTATATCATTTTGGGGAAGGGAGCTGGGAACGATGACGAAAGATGTGAATTTTTATGATGAAAATGGAAATCTCGTCAGTACCAGCGTCTTGAAGGAGGAATTTACTATTTCTGTTATGATGCCCCCTTTTGAATATTCTGAAGAGCAGAAAGACTTATCCAATGCTTGGATAGGAAATGGACTTCTATCTGCCTTACAATTAAATTTGAGTCAGTTTCACTTTATTAAGATTGATGCTCAACCTCCCAATAAGCCTTATCAGGAAAGAACTTACATTCTCAAAAATTTTGGTGATTACTTACTGGATGGTAGCTACAATATTAAAAATGATAGTATTTGGATACACGCGATTTTGTATAGTAAAAATAGAAAAGTAGTTGTTGAAAAAAAGTTTTCAGCTATTTCATTAATTGATGCATCAGATCTACTGAAAAAAATGGTGCTTGAAAATGTGAAATTACCTCCTAGAATAGACTACATAGATATTCCACTAAAGGAACTAACAACAAAAGATGAAGAAGCAGCGAGTCTTTTTTTCAGGGGTAGATACTATGAAGCAATTTCTAGAGATTCTGAATTCGCCTTTGCTTATTTTTTGGAAATGGATAGATGCTTAAGTAAAGGTCTGAGAGGGCCATTCCTGGAAAAACTTGCAAAAACAGGGATAAAGCATATTAATAAACTCCCCTTGAGGCATCATGCAATTTATCGGTCTTTATACTACCAAGCAATTGGTCATCACGACAAATCAATAAAATCCTACGAGAATAATTTGAAATTAAACCCGGGAGACGAGAGAGCATTGTGGAGTTATATTCACGCCTTGACTATTAATGAATACTATGAGGAAGCTGTTGATCTGGCAGTTCAAGACCTGGAAAGAAAGTTGCTTAGAAGTACTGTCACAGACATTGCTGGAACACTAATGCTTTTAAGCGGAAAACTGGATAAGCTAGAATCAATTGTTAGTCAAATCGAATTCATTGCCCCCAAAGCAGCAATAAATATTGTTAGAGCTAATATAGAATTGACTCGAAAAAACTACCAAAGGGCAAGAGCCTTATATAATGAAGCACTCATTGATGAACCACTATTCTATACGATAGATAGCTTGATTAAGGTTTGTGATTTTCTTGATGTAACAGCTGTCGACAGTATTTCTAAATGGTCAAATAACCTAAAAGGTGTCTATTTGAAAGAAAACAGCGATGGAGTGATTGAAATAAAATCTAATGGAAACCAACTTATCTTCCTTCCACCAAACAATTTCCCAATTATTGGTCATTTTATTGCACCCAATAAGTGTCATTTCACCCGTGAACCTTATTTCAACCTTCAATATCAATTGTATTTAGAATATGAAAATGAAACCAATTCCATTTTGAAGAGGCAGCAGAGCCAAAGTAATCGTAAGACTCAAGTTGAATACTATTATCGGTTAACTCCAGAACTTTCCGGTGGGCTTTCAGCAATGAAAGAGATGAATTATAATGTAGCAGACTCTTTATTTTCTATGGTAGTCAGAGAAAATAATGATTACTACTTTGTAAATGAGTATTTAGATGCAATCGAGTATGTCGACAGTGAAATGTCGGATCAAATAAAGTTAGAATTGACTGGAAAATCCTTTTGGCTTGACGATCAAAAGGATCAATATTTCACTTTTTCCGTAGAAGAATATCAGCTGGTAGGTCTACCTAATTACGGAGAAATATGGCCTTTATATCCTCAAGAGGGCGCATGGCTATTTAACGGATTTGAAAGAAGTATAAAATACCATCTTATCACTGAGGGTACTGAACTATCCCTAGAAGTTTATAAGTACAATCATGAAAGCAATCAGTACGAGTTTGAGTTTCTAGCCAAGGAGCGGATTTTCATTCAAAGGAATTTATAAGGTAAGCTTGAGTCTTTTACGAATTTGAGTGAGATGCTCAGAAGAAGGTTAGCTATTAAAATTTAAGAAACTATTCATATGAAGTAAAAAGAATCTAACAAACACTATCATCCATAAGCTAGCTGAGCTGCTTGCAAAGGCTAGTGCGATCCGATACTTTAGTGGTTATTTGAAAAGTCCAGCTTACGGATGATAGTTGGGCGTTAGCTACAATAGCCCTAAGAAAGGTCAGTAGTAATTTCCCCAACGCGCAAGAGATTTTTATTTGATTTTGCCAACGCATGGACAAGCACATTGCAACTGCCCTTCGGCACAGCCTCAAAGAGCTTGCCTACCCTCGCGCAGATTTAGGAATTTGAATTTCGTTTTCGAGTTGGATATAACTTCTGCTTAAAGTCTGTGATTTCGTCTTTCAATTTCTTGTTGGCACTATTCAATAGTTCGTTTTGATGCTTCATGATACTCAAGAGGTCATGCATAGCATTGAGGTTTTCCAGTTGAACTGAAACAATCTGTTCTAAATCGGCTTTGGTATATCTTCTACTCATGATTACGATTTATAATATTCAAAAAAAACTTTAATTGATTTATTTTATGCTTTAAAGACTAATCAAAGATATTAAAAATATTTAATTGAATACACGAAAGCACAAATTAATGCCAAAAACATCTCAAATGAAGTCGTTATCTTTGATTACAAACGATAAAAACTTATCATGGACAAAGAAGTTTATAATCGAATTAAGGCTGTTTTAGCGGAGCAAGGAAAGACTAATAATTGGCTTGCTGATCAATTAGAAATGAATCGAACAACGGTTTCTAAGTGGTGCAGAAATGAAATGCAACCAAGAGTTGAAACTTTATTTCAGATTGCCAGAGTTTTGAACATAGATGTAAGGAACCTATTAGTTTCTGCTAAAGAAGAATAAAATTAAAAGTCAAATATATGAAACCCTTAATCTTAGAATTTGCAGAAACTCCAGAGTTAAAAAAACTTGATTACTCATTAATTGAATATTCAAATGAGAAAAATCTATCAGTTGTCAAAAACACAACTATTCCTGCTATTTCATATGTGAATATGGAAACTGAAACTTTCACAAAAACAAGTGGAGAACCTGCTGATTCAGACAATGATTTGAGAATCAAACTAAGCAGGCTTTTAGATACTTCGACAGACACATTTACTTCTACTGAACCTAGTGACAGTGATCAAGATCGTTCAACTCTCCAAATGTTAATGGATACTCAAACTATTACCGAATCTGTTGAACCAACAGATACTGATAAATGATTCTAATAATAACACATAAAGAAGATTTTACAGCAGACTTTGTAATAGACAAACTGAATAATAAAGGCTTTCCATATTACAGACTTAATTGCGAAGATTTAAATAAGGTCAATTATAATTTCGGAACTGAAAACGAGCTTAATTTTATAATTCAGAATTATGAAAAAATTACTTCCGTTTGGTTCAGACGAACCAAACTGCCTGATCTGAAAATTAATGACGAGTCTGAAAAGCTTTATGTATTAGGAGAATATAATGCATTGTTAGAAAATATCTATGCTGTATTAAGAGATAAAATATGGGTAAGCCACCCTAGATATGTTTATGAAGCTGAAAACAAACTTTATCAAATCAAACTAGCATCAGAAATAGGTTTTAATGTTCCAGAAACATTAGTAACTAATCAGCACGCAGATCTTCGAAATTTTTACAGCAAGCATAATTGTAATATCATTATAAAACCTTTACATCAAGGGAGAATAAAATATGGTCAAAAGGTTAAGACAATTTTTACCAACAAGTTGAAAGCATCAATTATTGATGACCTAGACAACTTTGATTTAACTCCATCTATTTACCAAGAAAATATCGAAAAGGATTATGAGATACGAGTAACTACTGTAGGTGGAAAATTATTTGCCGGACAGGTAAATTCTCAAGAAAATGAGGACACAAAAATTGATTGGAGGAAAAGTAAAATTCCGTTTACATCCTGCACTCTTCCAAAGGAAATATCTGAAAAATGTTTATTGCTTACCAAAAAGCTAAAGTTGAATTTTGGAGCAATTGATATGATTCGAAAACCTAGTGGTGATTATGTCTTCTTAGAAATTAATCCTAACGGTCAATGGGTATGGATTGAAACAGAAATTGGCCTAAAAATATCGGATGAGATTATTAATTTATTAATTGATCGAAATGTTTATTCAGAAATACTTTGAACATATTGGTCTAATAAAAGAAAGTCTACAGAATGTGGAAAGGAAAATCTATACCCCAAGCACTGATAAAGATACAGCGGTAAGGTATCTAGATTATCTTAAAGAATTGGATCAACATCAAAGAAGTAGAGGGGCAACTATTGAAAGTAAGAACTCATTGATGATAGGACAAGCAAGTATTGTAACTTCAATTTTTGCACTATTTATTCCCCTATTTATTGATAAGTTTAATGAAATCAATATTTACTTGCTTTCTAGCCTTTCTTTTTTGTTTCTTCTCGTTTTGGGACATTATTTACTCTCAATTGTTCATGCCATTCAAACACTATTAATCAATAAATATCCTTACGCAACAAGAAGTGTAACAACAATAACAAAAGAAAATAGAGCAAATGATGAGCTAGGTTTTCTGAATGAAGAAATATCTGACTTGGTTTCTACTTTAGATCAGAATTCAGAAATGAACAATCGTAAAGGGGGAAATCTGATTTTAGCGGCTCGTTGTTTTCGAATAGCAAATATTGGGTTTGTCTTTTTGACGTTGGTAGTTGTAGTATCAACTTTTTTCATGAGGCATGAGAAAGATCCTCAGAAAATTGAAGTGAGCAACTTCAATGATTTGAAATTTATCATCACTGACACCATAAATAACAAAGCCATTAATTTACCTGTAATTGATACATTAAAAATGGAGACAGATAGCATTGGTAATTCGAAGATATTTATTGATGAATAATCCATCGCAATTTGCACATAGCCATCCTCGTTCCTGCGGTGGCAAAGAGCAAAGGCAACGCACTGATTAAAAGAATTAAAAAATCAAATAAAAATCTCTTCTACCCTCGCTCGGGAAAAGGGAAGTGAAAAAAGAAAATAAATAGTAAAAAGAAACGGCAGTGCTAATCGGGCTACAATAGCTAACAAGGTGTATAGGCCATGGCCTCCCTTCGGTCAGCAACGCCCCATACACAGAACGTTAGCTTGCATGATCTTCTGAATGGAAAACTACTCTACTAAATTCAAACATATAGCTCCAACCTTCATTTACGTTGCATTTGGAACTACAATTGCCACATTACTATTCAGGTGGGTATTTACAATCAACTCTGAAATTCTTCCGATTAAAGAAGACATCTTTAATATCTGGCTACCATTAATTCTTCCTTGGATTCCAATAACAATATGGCTTAGACCAAAATTGAGAATTCTAAAATTCAAGGATCCTGATAGACTCAGTATGTTATATCAGATGATTGCTTGGGGAACGATGGTAGCAATGATGATTGTATCAAATGGTTACTTGAAAACTGCTACTGGTAAGCTTGCTGAATTGGACTCAATTGAACAAACATCAAACTTAAATACTCGCTTCGTTAAACTTCAAAATATTGAACTTAACAGGGAATTAGGAAGTGCTCATACTGAATTCAGAGCAAGTGGAAAACACAATCAACATCTAAATTTTGACTCCTACTTTGTTTATCCTTTTGCTGCACGTGATCTAGATGGTAAATACAGGTATTGGTATGGAGTTAAAATAGAAGAACAAATTAGCAACAGAATTGAACCCGAAGAAAAAGAACGCAAGTATCAAGCATTTTTTCAACAAGCAGTAAAAGATTTTGAAGCATATAAATTCTCGGAACCAGATTATTTCGAAGTACTCCCACACTCTGATGATCGCGAAGGGTTTTTAAATGCAGTTAAGCGTCAAGTGCAATTTGCCAGTTCCCAACCTGTCATTATTGCACCAAAAGAAGGACTCTATTCAAACAGGAATGGTCAGAAATTTGAATGGATTTTTGGTTCTTTTGGCATTGGATTCAGTGTATTCTTGTTTGCATTAGTCTTCCCTAAATATCATGAAGCTGAACACAAGCGTCAATTAAAAGGAATCAAACCTAAATCTGATGACTTGATTGATATGTTGAAGTTCTTAATTCCAAAAAACGAGCACTTCGCAACTTCGATTATTCTAGACCTGAATATTTTAGTGTTCATAGTAATGGTCATTTCAGGTGTTCCCATTATTTCTCCAAATGGAATAGAACTTCTTGAATGGGGTGCCAACAGAAGAACCGAAACTACAAATGGAGACTGGTGGAGACTTGTTTCTAGTATGTTTTTACATGGAGGAATTATGCATCTATTTTTGAATGTCTACGGACTTGTCATTGCAGCATTATTTGTCGAGCCAATCTTTGGACGAACAAGATACTTTATGCTTTATTTCATATCAGGGATTTGTGGAAGTTTAGCAAGTATATACTGGTATGAAAATACGGTAAGTGTTGGTGCATCAGGAGCGATTTTTGGCCTTTATGGTTCTATTCTCGGACTTCTCTTGACAAATGCATTTCCGAAGGATGGAAAGAAGGGAATACTTATGTTTATAGGCCCTTATGTTGGGATAAACCTTTTGTTCGGACTAACGGGAGGAATTGACAATGCTGCTCACATTGGAGGTTTAGTTTCCGGAGCTATTTTAGGAATAATTCTATATTTAACGGGCAATAAAAACGCAAGCTAACAAACACTAAAATGAATATGCGAACAGAGCTATTTGAAAGGTTAATGCGAAACAGAAACTTGAGTGCTTCTAGCAACTGGAGCGCATACTCATTTTAGCTGGTCGTTACAGAGCATGAACGTGAAGCATATTTTTTCAATTTTCTTAATATTCATAGTACTCGGCTGCTCTTATGAACCTGAAAGGAATACTTCTCATTCTAATTACGACATTCTGATTAGAAATACTGACAACACAGGAATCCGCTGGCGTCAGCATTTTGACGACCTCATAAGTTCTGACAGTTTATATTTATTTATGGAGACTGGATTTAAGGACAACCTTCTCGACATCTACATTAACAACGAACTACGTGTTCAAGACACCATAAGCACAATTGGGCAACTTGGGTTGAGTGAATATTATACTTTTGAAAGATTAGGAACATCTAACATAGGCTTGAGAATTGACAAAGGACAACTACTCCAAATTGAACTAACTCCTGAACAGAATATTTGGAGAGTAACCTACATACAGGACAGTATACTAATTGCTCAATATTCAAAACACGCACCATATTATGATTAAAACGCTCTGTAACATGGTGTAGAAAAACATATGCTAAAGAACATTGCAGCTTCAGTCTGTGCTACCTGCCCGCATTTCTGCCTGCATTCATAGCGAGACAACCAATTAGAACGCAGTAGGAACTTGAAATATCAAAGCTTTTACTGGCTTATGTAGGTTGAGAAAGTTAGCAGAAAATGCTACGTTTAGTTTTTTAAAGCCTGGTGTGGCATACGATTTCTACACAGGCGTTAGTTTCCACCAGCCCTGATCAACTTTATCAGTTAAGGAAAGACTTTGTAAATATCTTTTCGATGAATAACTCTTGCAAACTCTACTGAATCCTCTGTAACAAAGACACCAATGCGGTAATCACCCGAACGGATAC
>JBCCLN010000171.1:0-8689 GCA_039026865.1 Bacteroidota bacterium
ATGAGAACTAAAAAAGAAGCGTTTAATCCCGAAATATTTCGGCTAAACCAAACCAAACTTAAAGAAAAACGAAGTAAAAGCCTTGAACAACAACTGGCTGCCCTAAAGAAGGCTGCTTAAGGTGGGTATAAGGTAGGTTAATCTATTTTTGATATTTGATGAAAACACAATAAAACCACAGGTTTACTTTCGATTCATCTGATTTTTTGAAAAATTGATAAATCTATTCCAAAGTATATAAATAAATTCATCCATTCTTTCGCTAAAAAACTACGTTATAGGATGCATTAGCGTGTTTTTCGTCTTTTCTTAGAGATACTAAATAACACAGTGGTTGATGATAATCTCATACAAGTAGAAAATTGGACCATGTAACCTTGGTTGCCAGAAGCTAAGACGCAAACTTAAGCAGAAACTCTGTTCCTTCGCCAATTTGTGATTTTGCAGAAATATTGCCTCCATGGTTTCTCATAATCTGCTTTGATAGGCTTAATCCTATTCCCGAACCGTTCTTTTTTGTAGTAAAGAATGGGATGAAAATTTTTTTTAATGCTTCCTCTTCTATTCCAGTGCCGTTATCAGCTACACTAATAAAAGCACCTCCTGTCGGATATGGCATAGCGGTAATAGTAAGCGATTTGTAATCTTTTTCTCCGGAAGTTAATGCCTGAATGGCATTCTTCACCACATTAATGATTACCTGTTCTATTTGTTCTTTGTCAATATTTATGGTGAGATCTGGTTTCACTGAAGTATTGACTTTGATGTCAGCCGCATCTACATCGGGTTTTAGTAACAATAAGACGTGAGAAATAATCTCTTCAACTTTGGTACATTCCAAGTTGGGGAGTTTAATTCTCGTCATGTTTCTAAAGTCAGAAACAAATTTTATCAGACTTTCACTTCGATTGTGTATAGTTTTCACCGCCAGATAAAAGTCTTCAATTGTTTCATCCTCAATCGTGTTGACATTTGATCCAGTCTCAAGGAAATTATGCAGATCTGTTTCTACTGTAGCTGCAAGTGAAGAGATAGGTGTCACTGAATTCATGATTTCATGTGTCAAAACACGGATGAGGTTTTGCCATGCTTCCATCTCTTTTTCTTCTAATTCAGATTGAATATTCTGTAAGGAAATCAGTTTGAATGCTTTATCTCGAAGCGAGAGCTCAATGGCATATATTGCTAATTGAACTTCATCATCGTCGTTTTTGGAGATTTTCACTAAATCTCTTCCTCCGGTTTTTAGATCCAGGAAGGATTCAGTAAGCTTTGGGTACGCTCGCGAAATCTGTCGTATATTTTTTAGCATCCTCATATTGAGAAGCTTTTTCGCTGCATTGTTCATGATCTGAACTTCACCTTCACTATCAAAGGTGATAATCCCTATACCTATATGTTGCACTATGGTTCTTAGGTATTGATGCTGCGCTTCATTATTGGCTCTTATCTCTCGAAATTTTTTCAAAATTTCATTGAATTCATGGTAAAGTAAATCCCTGCTAGATTTACTTTTTTTCTCCGGATAGGTATTTGTAAAATCATCGTAATGAATGCTTTCAAGAAAATGAACAATCTCACGATTCGATTTTTCCAAAAAGGAGTAGAGATAATATACCTGAACAGATAATAAGAGGAACACCAAAAACTTGGTGAAAAAATACGATCCGGAGTAGTAGAGTGATGTCAATAAGAAAACTGTCATTATTAAAAGTGAAAGCCTTCCTATTAACTGAAATCTAAATGACTTAAAGACCATGCTTTTCTAATCTACGGTACAAAGAGGCACGGGTCAGGCCTAGCTCTTTGGCAGCTTTAGAGATGTTTCCTTCGTATTTATTCACTACTTTCTGAATCGTATTTTTTTCCATATCATCAAGGTTGTAAGAATCTGGCTCTAAACTTATATTGGTATCAGGCTTTTGTGCCAGGAAAAAAAAGTCCTCAGGCATCAACTGTTGATTATCACTCATGATAATTGCACGCTCAATAGCATGTTGAAGCTCACGAATATTACCTGGCCATGGATATTTTTGGAGTTTGGATACCGTAGAAGCTGTAACTCCGCTGATATTTTTTCGATATTTTCCGGCATACATCTTCACGAAGTGATTTGAAAGCTGCTCCATATCTTCCATTCGCTCTCTCAGTGGAGGTAACTGAATTTCTACGGTATTGATACGATAAAGAAGGTCTTGCCTGAATGTATTGTCGTTTACCATTTCATAGACCGGCATATTAGTCGCGCTGATCAAACGAATATCAACAGAGATTTCCTGGTTGCTTCCAATCCGTGTCACTTTGCGGTTTTGAATGGCCGTAAGCAGTTTAGATTGTAAAGGTTGGCTCAGATTACCAATCTCATCTAAAAATAACGTGCCTCCTGATGCGACTTCAAATCTTCCAGCTCTGTCCTCCTTTGCGTCGGTAAATGATCCTTTTTTATGGCCAAAAAGTTCGCTTTCAAACAGTGATTCCGTAATTGCCCCCATATCTACACCAATAAATGGCATGTCTTTCCTTAAGGATTTTTGATGGATCGCCCGTGCTATCAATTCTTTTCCTGTTCCGTTTTCTCCTAAGATGAGCACATTCGCATCTGTGGCTGCTACTTTGTCAATTAGTTTAAA
The DNA here is from genome assembly GCA_039026865.1 of Bacteroidota bacterium. Taxonomy (GTDB): domain Bacteria; phylum Bacteroidota; class Bacteroidia; order Cytophagales; family Cyclobacteriaceae; genus Ekhidna. Next base: position 2,631 of record JBCCLN010000171.1, read on the forward strand.
TACTTTTTTGATTGCGTTACTCTCCCCAATGATGTCTTTAAATGCTTTGCTAGTATCTGCTTGTAACGTTTTGCTGGTTTGCTTTAGCTGATTTACTTCATTGTAGCTTTTCTTTAGCCTAGATGCGCTGGATAGGGTGGCTAACAGCTTTTCATTTTGCCATGGCTTCAATACAAAATCGGTAGCCCCGGCTTTGAGGGCTCTTACCGCCATCTCCACATCACCAAACGCAGTAATCAAGATGACTACTGCTTTGGGGTCTTTCTCCAGGATTTGCTCCAACCAGTAAAATCCTTCTTTGCCGCTTGTGGTATCCTGACTAAAGTTCATATCAAGCAAGATGACATCGAATGAGTTATTATTGAGAAGAAAAGGAATTTTCCTTGGATCTTTCTCTATCGCCACCTCTTTGATGTGACGCTTTAATAACATTTTTGCTGCTAATAACACATCTTCATCGTCATCAATTATCAGGATTTTATTTAGTACTTCTTCCACGTTTTAAGTATAGTTTAAAAATTGTTTTTTTGGATTTTACAAAGTGCCACAACTATGCCAATCTCAGAATAGAGTGAATATCACATGTAAAATAGTAAATGAGTAATCATAATTGTCCGATAGTGAACAATAATATCAAGGATTAGTTTCAATACCGAACAAAGAAGACAAGCCCAAAAGCGAAACTCCGGTGATATAATTATATTCTGCCTTGCTTTTTTCCCATTTAATCAAGGCATCATAATAATCAGTCTGGGCTTCAATGTATTTATCTTGTTGTATATTCAATTTAAACAAGTCGGTTTCACCATTCTGTAAGTTAATAATTTCAGCTTCTAAGAGTCGGCGATAATTATCGGAAACACCAAGGTATTGTTCCAATAAATTTTCAAAAGCCACACTCTGAGTATATCTCCCGATCACATCATTTTTAATGATCAATTGAGTCCTAGCCAATTCAAAATCATTACTTTGAATTTTAAGTCTTGTTTGTTGAAGTTTTCCTCTTGCCTTTCTTTGTAATATAGGTAAAGAAAAATCTAAACCTAGTTTATAATTTTCGCCAAAATCAATGGAATTACCGTCAAAATCTGAGTTTAATGGCGCGTCAATAAATGAATAAGAAAAATCCAGTTGAGGTTTTAAACTTTCTTTTGCCCATCTCTCATCCGCGCTAAGTTGGTCTCTTTTACCTTCCAATTTGTTAATTTCCGGGTGATTTTCCATGGCAAAGTCTATATCATTTTTCAATCTTGAAGCTAGCGGCGTTTGAAATGTGCTGACCGAGTCTGGGATAACGTTTGGCAGGATTTCCAAGGGAATAAGATCGTCTGTCCAGAGATGCTTAGCAAGGTTGAGCTTGGCAAGCTCATAATCTGCCTGTGTTTTTCTGAAATCTACTGTTCTTTTCTGAAAGTTTATTTTGGCCAGGAGGGTATCTACTACCGCAGCTTCGCCAAATTCATAGTCGATCAGGGTACGATCAAAAAGATCTTGTGATAGATTGATCGCCTGTGTTAAAAGAATAAGTTGCTGATAAAAAACATACCAATCCCAATAATCTTTGATTACAGTCAATAGGATCTTATTAATTTCCTTAGTTCTCTCTGCTTGTGCAATCTGAAAGAAAGCCTGCGCCCTTTGGATCGCATTTCTTCTTTCATCGTAAAATAGACCTTTCCCAATAGGGATTGCTACTCCCATAGCAAGTTGCTCGAAATCGTTTGATTCGGGTATTCGATCAGAGAAATCCACAAACTCGCCTTCATGCCTGTTGAATTCAATTTTAGGATCTATTCCAATCCAAGTTGGAATCTTCAATGTAGTTGTTAAAAGATTATAATACTCAGTTTCTTTAAAATCTTTTAGTTGATAATCTACTTCGAGTTTCGGGTCCAATGCTCCTCTTGCCTGCCGCATTTGTGCCTCAGCTTCTTGGTTAAGGAGGTTAGCTTGCTTAACTACGGGATGAAATGCAAGGGTCATTTTCAAAACTTCCTCTAAGGAAAGTATAGTGGTGTCTGGGATCCCAGATGTATCTTGACAATAAATATTGAATGAAAAAAATAAGAGAAAATAGCTGAGCGTCTTCCTCATTTCTTTGCTTGAAAAGTAGTAGATGTTTCATCTTCATAAAGCACTGGAGGGAATCCGTTCATGTTACGCCATATTTCGTACCAGATCGGCACATCACTCAGCATCACCCAGCCTTTTGCAGCAGACCCTAGTCTTAGTAGATCCGGCCAGGGTTCATCTTGCTGGTCAGGTTTTACGATGATTCTGAAATATCCTTTTGCATTTGTGCTTTCTACGCGATCTATGATTGCTACCTCTCCACCAAATGTTCCTAACGAGGCATTGGGCCACCCAGAAAATGCCAGAGCAGGCCATCCGTCAAATTCCACCCTCACCTTTCTACCTACATCTAACAATGGAATGTCCATTGCTTTTATGTACATGGCAAAAGCCACATCTTCCGATTGAGGTAGAATTGTTGCTACGGCATCACCTTCTTTTATGGTTTCTCCAATTCCCACTTTTACCGCCTGCACAAGATACCCGGACTGTGGAGCAATGATTTGATATTGTGATTGTCTTACTTTTACGTTCGTAAGTTCATTTTCCATTTTTGAAATTTCGGCTCGTGTTTCGTTTAGGCTGGCTATCGTCTCATATAAATCTGATTGTGACTTACTGATTTTATCCATGTATTCCGCATCTAAGGAGGTAAGCTCTAGATTGGAATTAGCTAGATCTGCTTTACGCTGAAGCCACTCATTCTCTGCTTTGAGTAACTTAGCCGCAGTTGCTTGATATTTGGTTTGTATTTCCTGATATTTTGTTAGTGTAATGTTTCCGGCTTGGAACCGGTTCTCATTTCTTTCAAATACACTTCCTGCATTCTCAAAATTGACCTGCTCAGCAATATATTCCAAGCTGTCTGCTTCCAGTTTTAGTATTGCTTGTTCAATCTTATTTTTAGCTTGCGCATTTTTCGCCACCAATTCATCTTGCAAAGCCTTTATTTGTCTCCTCAAGGCAATGGATTTGTTTTCTTTTGCTATCGCAGCATCTTTCTTTGCAGTTAATTGTTCTTCCATTCTGGGCACCAGATCAGGATCAAAATACTTATCTTTTATTTCCGATATGGTAAGAACGGTGTCTCCTTTATTTACGTAATCTCCTTCTATGAGGTGCCATTTCACGATCCTTCCTGCAATGGCCGACTCCACCATTTGTGGACGGTTTTCAGGGCTTAATGCCGTGAGATTTCCATTTCCGCGAATGTTTTGCTGCCAGGGTAAAAACAAAAAAATGACAAAAACGGCAATTAGTGCCAACAACACCTTGGCAACCGTTCTGCCAACCTCAGGCGTTTTCAATGTTCTCAACGAATAGAGTTGAGACTCAGAAAGTTTATCTATTTCTCTCATGAGCTAAATTTCTGCTAGAATATCTTGTTGCTTAATTAATTCATCAAAAGGAGCAAGTGTTTTTGTTTCCCCATTTTCCAAGAATAGTACGTTATCGCATGCTGCCATAATTAAAGGATCATTTGATACTACTACTAATGTCCATCTATTTTTATTACTCGTAAGAATCTCGATAAGTTTTAATCGCTCACCCTTGGTGAAATTGTTGAAAAAATCATTGAGGATAAGCATGGAAGGTTTTTTCGCCAGACACCTTGCTAACACTAGTTTGTTTACAAATGAAGAGGAAAATCCTTTTCCTCCACTCAATACCTCGGTATTCAATCCATTAGGTAACTTATTGATGTCCTCCATTAGATTAACTTCCTTAATGGCTTCTAAAGCGTCCTGTATATCCGAAGTAGGTTTTCCAACCAAAATATTTTCCAAGATAGTTCCTTCAAAGATGTCTCCCTGAGAAACATTTTTTCCAATCCGATCCCTAATGAAAGTTGCGTCCAAGTCCCTTAGAGAGTAATCATTGTATGTCATAATACCTTCGAAATTATGGTGAATACCAGCTATAATATTGGTAAGGGTGGTCTTACCGGCACCACTACCGCCACTAATGCATAATGATTCCCCTTTTTGAATATTTAACGAAATGTTCTTTAATGAAGGTTTTTTCGATCCTGGATAAGTGTAAGATACATTATCCATTACCACGCTGTATCCGTCTTTGATCTGTGAGTAAGGGATATCTACACCGCCGGTCTGTTCTAGCGGAAGATCAGTTACATGAGAAATCTTATCTACCGCAGTGAGCATATCATAAACTACATCCATGTACATGATGATTTTCTCCACGGAAGCCAGAACTAAAATGATGATTACCTCACTTGCCACAAACTGACCCAACGTAATTTCCCTCTGAATTACCAGGATTGTTCCCAAGATCAAAAGACCTCCCGTGATAACCGCTTTAAATAGTAAGATAAATGAATATTGCGAGATAAGTACTCGGAAGTGCGAGCTTCTATTTTCCAAATAGTTATTTACAAGGTAGTCCGTCTTTTTTAGCGGAAGTATGGTATTACCTGCAAGTTTAAACGAATATAGTGTCCTGGCTATCTCTTCAAGCCAATAGACCACTTTGTATTTAAATTTTGATTCTTTGATGGAACTTTTCAATCCTTTCGGGCCAGTCAAATAAAAGATCAAAAACAATAATCCTAATAATCCCAGACCAAAAACAATAAAGAAAGGATGGTAAAACGCTAGTAGTAGCAGTCCGAAAAAAATCTGGATGATACCCGTAGAGAGGTCAATTAATATTTTCGGTAATCCTTTTTGAAGTGTTAAAACATCGAAAAACCGATTCATAAGTTCAGGCATATGAAGATCTAATACCGATTCCATTCGTATTCGAGGTACCCGAAAAGCAAATTCGAAAGCAGCTTTAGTAAATACACGCCGTTGCAAGTACTCAACAATGGTTATTTGCAAAACCTGCAGCACACCGGCACCTAGTGTACCTATGATAATAAGCGAAATCAATAGATAAATGGAACTAAAAACTACTCCTCCAGATATAAGCTCTACCGCTGCCTGAATACCTAGTGGGAGAGAAAGGCTGACTAGGCCAATTAATGCTGCATACACATAGACAAAAAAAATGTCTTTTTTATCGGCCGATAATAATTGCAAAAGTCTTTTTACTGGAGAAATACTTTTACCCTCAGATTCACTAATAAAGCTTTGGTAAGCAAAACAAGAAAGTGTGAAAATTTCACCTTCTTTTGTCAAAGAGAAATTGATGCTTGTAAAATCCTCTACTTGCAGATTCCTTAGCTCCCCGTGGGTAGTAACAAATTCCAGAATAGTGTGCTTTTTCTCCTGTTTGATAAATACCGGATAGAAAGCTCCTTCCTGTTCTATAAAAACAATTAATGGTGTTTTGTTATTAGTTATAAGTTCTTTAAGTGTATTTCGGTCTAGGTTTTTTTCAATTAGAACCATTCCAGCGCTATTAGCAGCTTCCATTAAGTCTCTTTGAAACTCTGCAACTTCATTGATATTATAATTTCGTGAAGTCACATCTATATGCTTAAGATTTGAAATATTCAAATCTATCTTCAGCTTGGTAGCACATTCGTGTAAACATCTTATAATCTGCTGATTGTTCATTTGCTGATTGTTTTAAAGATGAATGTAGTGAGAAATTCCAGATTTTGTTGGTGTATGTCTTCTTTCCCATTTATGTCAGATAACGTCGGAAGGTGTTTGGCAAAAAAGACTTGCTGATGAGCTGCCTCAAGGCAGGTACTTACCAATGAATGAGGATACTCAAACTCCGGATTGATTTGTTTTACATACTCCGCTATAGTTACACATAGAGATTTATACCCTCTAAACAGGCCTTCTTTGTTGTCAAGATCTACATTTTTTGTCAGATATGTTTTATCTGACTCTTGAATCACCACACGTTGAAGTGCACTTTCACTAACTCCGGAGAACATATCGTCATCGTTTAGTTCCTTAGCTATAAACTTAAGTGCGATGCGTAGTTTTTCTTTAGGTTCTTTGATGTTATGTGTTTCATAGTTGATCTTATAATCTAAATAATTCCAATACCATGCGATTAAATAA
>JBCCLN010000172.1:0-8668 GCA_039026865.1 Bacteroidota bacterium
GCTGGAATATTCCCTCAAGGCAGACCTTGAGGAAACAAAAATAGACCTGCAAAAGGAGATCAAAAACCTGGATATTAAAATAGAGCAGACAAAGGCAGAATTACAAAAAGAAGTACAAGAAACCAAAGCGGAGTTACAAAAGGAGCTACAGGAAACCAAAGCGGAGCTACAAAAGGAACTACAGGAAACCAAAGCAGAATTAAGAAAAGAAATTAAGCAAATAGATACCAAGATATACGGTCAAATAAAATGGGTTGCAGGTATGCTTGTAGGGCAGACGGCACTCTTATTTACACTGATACGGCTTTTTGGCTAGTGTTAATTCAAATTTGCTATTATGGTGAATTTGTTTGAATTTAATCAAAACACTTACTTATGAAAAAATACCGTGTTACATTGACCTCAGAGGAAAGAGCCACTCTTAAAGATATTGTCGGTTTCGGCAAGCGAAGAGTTCGGATTATAAAATGGTGGAGTTAAAGTATGTAGATACGATCTCACATGAAGCCATTCCTGGGCTTTAAAAAACGAATAACGCCTCTAGAAAGTAAAAGGATGGTGATCCGACGAGCTAATAGTAGTGCTTTTGTTGCTCAGATGAAGCACAGGTATTGAAGGTGTACAGGTTACCATACGACCCTCAGTATCCGGTTATTTTGATGGATGAAACACTAAAACAGCTTATCTCAGCGACCAAAACTCTTATGGCAGTTTGAAGGTAGTACTGTGTATTTGGTGTTTTTAAGAAACAGTTTCTTTTGAAATAAAACGACGTTTTTAGCTCATAGAGCGTATTTTTTTGAGATTTCGATGTACAAATGGTCATTGAATCTATTTTAGAGCTTCTAATGAAAATGTAATAAAACCTTAGTTCAACTTTCAATTCATTCAAAATTCATCTGAATTCTTGAAAAATTGGTAAATCGATTCCAATGTATAAAATCGATTCAATTTATTCTTTTGCTAAAAAATAAGCTGCAAGTGTCGGTAAACGCGTTTTTCGTCTTTTTCTTAGAGACACTATTTAACGGATAGTTGATCTTTACTGGATGTTCACGGAGACTTTTTTTGAATTGCTACTGAACGATGCGAAAGGTTGGTCAGTAGAGGAAATCAAAACAAATATTAAAGAGCGAAGAGGCAAAATTTTTATCAAATGTGATCTCAAGAGTTTGAGTACAAAGGCGAGGCGTATAAGCAGCATGAATATGTTCCTGTACATTCTTGGCGTAATCTGGACCACGATTTAATCTGGTGATGGATTCATCTAATACTTAGAAAAATACAATTTCACTGAAAGTTATACGATTTAATTATCAGAGAAGAGATTCTAATATCATATTAATAACGAAAAATAATCTGCTGATTCTGCACACCCAAAATCACCTTAAAAAATCTTCACCTTATTGGGGTAGTATTTTCACCTTTCCAGAATCGTATATTGATTCATAAAATCCTTTAAGGATTTTTTAGATCCCAAAAGTATCAAATGATCATTCATCCCAATGAATGTATTTTCATCAGGACTTGGTATCATCCCTTTCGTATTACTTTTTACACAAATGACGGTTACTCCTCCACTGTTTTTTTTAATTCCAAGATCTTTGAGTGTTTTGTTTTGATAGCGATCCCTTAGCTGATTATAGCTCACCTCTTCAAGACAGTAGCTTGTTCCTGAAACCCCGCTGAGCAGGTCTAGGAATTCAATGACTACAGGTTTGGTGATGAGGTGGGCCATGAACATACCACCCAAAATATCAGGCATCACTACCTTATTTGCTCCGGCACGATACAATTTACTTTCTGTTTCTATATGAGATGCCCGTGAAATAATTTTGATTTCTTCATTTAAATGACGCGCAGTAAGCGTGATAAAAACATTGAATGCATCAGAGGGTGTGGTAATGATGATGACATCGGCACGCTCTATTCCTACAGCCTTTAAGTTATCGTCATGGTTAGCATCTCCAAGGTGCCATTTCATGGACTTAGGAATTTCTGCTTCTATTACCTCCGGGTCTTTCTCAATGATCACAAAATCCCGTTTACTTTTCTCCAGTTCTTCACAGGCCTGTTTTCCGTTTCTACCGAATCCACATACAATGACATGATTATTCAATTTATTTATTTCCATATCTGATCTGTAACTCTTAAATATTGACTTGAGCTTTCCTTCAAAAAAATAACTAGACACTACAGAGACGATATACGCGAACAACCCCAGATTCAGTAAGATGTAAAAGGAAGTAAACACCCTACCTGACGGGCTGAGTTCTTTGACCTCTGTAAAACCTACGGTTCCAATGGTGATGATTGTCATATACAAGGCATTAACAAATGAGAGATCCTCGATCAAGCTAAATCCGGCTAAACCAATTGCTGTGCTACCCAAGAAAAGAAGGGACGCGGTGATCAGGTTTTCCAGCTGCTTGTTCATTATATTAGTTAAGATAATATATGAGCAATAAACCTTAAAAGAAAAGCGGGTTACTGCATTCTAAGTAAGAAAGTGCTTTAGGAAGACGTGAGAAGATTGGAGAGATATGTTCTCCAATCGGCCACAAGTTGATCGGATCCATCAAACAATGGAGGCTTCACAGTTCTTTGGCAAATATCTAATACCTCCAAACCAGCTTTTATGGACGAAGGATTTCCTTCTCTGGAAGCAAGTCTGTAGGCTTCCATAATTTGGTTGTTAAGCTCTTTAGCAATCTCAAATTCACCATTAAGTCCCTTTTCAACCATCAAAGAAAACTTTTCAGGCAGTAGATTAGCAATCACACTGATCACTCCCTCTGCTTTGTTCTTAATCAATTCATTGGTAGATTCATCAATACCAGATAAGAATACAAAATCTTCTGGTTTATTTTTCAATATTTCCTGACATTGAGTAAAGTTTCCCGAAGCTTCTTTTATAGCAATGATGTTGCCGTGCTCCGCCAGCTCTAAGGTAGTCGTTGCTTCTATATTAGAAGCTGTTCGAGGCGGCACATTGTATATAATAATTGGATAAGGGAGTGCATCGCCTAACATCTGATAATGCCGGATAATTCCCTGTTGTGAAGGTTTGCTGTAATAAGGACTTGTAGATAAGATAGCCGTTAGGTTATAATCTGAGAGGTCCTTTGACTTTTCAATCAGATCGAAAGTATCATTTCCCCCAAGACCAAAAACAACAGGCAGATCTTTAGTATTTTTTTCAAAAACGAATTTTAAGATTTGAAGCTTTTCTTTCCATGAAAAAACAGGAGATTCTCCGGTAGTTCCTAATACTACTAAATAACCCACACCACCATTAGTAACGTGATCGATTAGTTTCTCTAGTGCGGAGAAATTAATTGAATAGTCTCTATTTAGAGGGGTAACCAGTGCAACGCCCACACCGCCAATTGCTTTCATTAAATTTTTCGTAAATATTTGATTAGGTTTTTTATGGCGTTCTCTTTCTTCGCTGAAATTCGCAAGGACATTAATAACAAATCCTGGTAAGCTTTAGTTTCGAGACCAACTTTACAAATAGCCTTGCAGGTGGCTAATATGTATTTATAGTTGATATTTTCGACAGTATTTAACGAAATTAAAAAATCAAAGGACTGATTAGCAAAGGCGCTAAGGTTATTTTTTTTGATAGATCCAGTACCTGAAATGTCTTTCCTAGTAAAAATAAAATCTTCTGAAGTTTTTGGATCATTAGTTTTCTCCACAAATCCAAGTTTCATCACGATTTTACCGTCTTTCTTTAGTATTTCTATCAAATTCGTTATTAAACTATTTTGAAATTCATCTGCATTATACAACACACCGATGCTTTTAGCTTTTTCATAGGTGCTATGGTTTCCTAATGTAGGATTCGGTTTAGATCGATAGTTAAGGAAAAATTCTTTAATCACCGGTTAGAAATTCTTTAAACATTTCTTCGTTTAAAATTTTGATGCCTAATGTGTTGGCTTTTTCTTTTTTTGCCGGTCCCATATTTTTACCCGCTACTAAATAGTTGGTTTTTGAGGAAATGCTGCTGGAAACTTTCCCTCCATTATCCTGAATTACTTGTTTTAATTCCTCACGGTCAAATGACGAAAATACACCTGAAACCACAAAATTGAGATCTTCGAATTTATTACTGCTGCCTTCTTTTTCTTCTATTTCAAAGTGAAGCTCGGCTCCAATAAGTTTGTCGATTAATTGTTGATTGGACGTATCAGCGAAATACTCAACGATGCTTTCAGCAATCCGTGCGCCTATTTCATGTACACTTTCAACCTCTTCTTTAGATGCATTCATAAGTTTTTTGATGGATTTGAAATGTTGTGCCAGCTTTTCTGATACGGTTTTTCCAACATAACGAATGCCTAAACCAAATAGTACTCGTTCAAAAGGTTGACTTTTAGAGACCTTTATCGATTCAATGATGTTGGTGGCTGTCTTCTCTTTGATGGATCTTTTGGTTATTTCACCGTTTGTCTCATCCATTTCCTCGAATTGTAAATTATGGATGTCATTAAAGGTCAAATAATACAGGTCAGAAAAGTCTTTGATCAATCCCTTCTTTAAAAATCCGTGGACAGTTCTTGGTCCTATAGACTCAATGTTCATAGCATTTCTACTAATGAAGTGTTCAATCCTCCCTTGAACTTGAGGTGGACAGGTGTCCTTATTTGGACAATAATGCTGAGCTTCTCCTTCCTTTCTGGTAAGAAACGTATCACATTGAGGGCATGCTTTAATATATGCTACTTTTTCAACATCCTTGATTCTCTTGCTTAAATCTACACCTGTGATCTTTGGAATAATCTCTCCACCCTTCTCTACTTCAACAACGTCTCCAATGCGGATATCCAGGCGTTTTATCTCATTTGCATTGTGAAGCGATGCTCTTTTTACGGTAGTACCTGCCAGCAAAACGGGTTCAAGTTCTGCTACGGGTGTGATTGCGCCTGTTCTACCTACCTGGTAGTTTATATTATTTAATCTAGTGGTGGCAGATTCTGCTTTAAACTTATAAGAAATAGCCCACCTTGGATTTTTTGAGGTGTAACCCAGCTCTTCTTGCTGATCGATGCCATTTACTTTAATTACGATACCATCGATTTCAACACTTAGCCCATGTCTTTTCTGGTCCCAATAACTAATGTAATCCAAGACCTCTTTGATGGTCTTGCACTTTCTGTGGGTTAGAGAGACATTGAAACCTACTTTCTCCAAAAAAATGAGGGATTCTTCATGTGTGGCAAAGGACTTTCGGTCGTCTAGATAGGCATAGATGTAGCAATCTAATTTTCGTTTAGCTACAATCTTTGAGTCTTGCATTTTTAAAGTACCGGAAGTGGTATTCCTAGGGTTGGCAAGAAGTGTTTCTCCATTATTTCTTCGTTGTTGATTAAGTTCCAGAAACGCTTCTTTTGGCATAAATACTTCACCTCTTGCTTCAAAAGCTTTTGATGGAGACAGACCTTTGATTTTAAGTGGTATGGAACGAATGGTTTTAATGTTGGTGGTGATATCATCTCCTTGATTACCGTCCCCTCGTGTGATTCCTTTTTGTAAAATGCCATCTTCGTATCTTAAGCTAATTGCAACACCATCAAACTTCAATTCACAGATGTATTCATAATGATCTGTACCGAGTCCACGTTTTACTCTTCCGTCAAAATCCACTAACTCTTCTTTGGAATAGGTATTACCCAGTGAGAGCATCCGGTACTGATGAACGACGGTCTCAAATGTCTTGGTTATTTCGCCACCGACTCGGGAAGTGGGCGAATGAGCCAACTTGAATTCAGGATAGGTTTCTTCTAATTTTTCAAGCTCTTTCAGTTTTTGATCAAACACATAATCAGAGATCTCAGGCTGGCTTTTTTGATAATATAGATAATTGTGATGGTTAAGCTCCTCCGTGAGTTCAGAAATGGTTTGTCTGGCTTCCTCCTTCGTCATTCCAACAAATCTATCTGATTCAATCCCTTTTTAGAAATAGTTTCCGCAATCAAACCCATTGGGCTTATCTATTTTTGTGTTATGTCAAAGGACTATTCTAGCGAACTTTATTCAAATCCCATTTTTAAAATAGTACGAAAAGCTTCTGAAGAACTAGGTGTATACACCTACGTGGTCGGTGGATATGTCCGCGACCTCGTTTTGAAGCGACCATCTAAAGATATTGATTTTGTATGTCTCGGGAGTGGTATTGCACTGGCAAAGAAAGTTAATGATCTGTTTGGCAATCAATCAAAATTATCTGTTTTTAAAAATTTTGGTACGGCGGCTATTAATAAGGATGGTTTCGAATATGAATTTGTAAGTGCAAGAAAGGAATCTTATCGTCAGGAATCTAGAAATCCAGTTGTGGAAAACGGCACCTTGGAGGATGACCAGAACAGAAGGGATTTTACGATCAATGCTTTAGCTATTGATCTTAATGCGGATGGTTACGGAACTCTCATTGATCCGTTTAATGGGATAGAAGACTTGCGAAACATGATAATTCGGACACCTTTAGAACCAGATATTACCTTTTCTGATGATCCATTGAGGATGATGAGAGCCATTCGTTTTGCCTCACAGCTTCATTTCGATATAGAGCCTGATACTTTTGATGGGGTTATCAAACATGCAGAAAGAATTAAGATCGTATCTCAAGAACGTATTTCGGATGAGTTGAATAGAATCATTTTGTCTGATAAACCTTCTTATGGATTCCAATTACTCTTTCATTCAGGCTTGCTCAAACTCATCTTCCCGGAGATGGCCAATTTGCAAGGAGTGGAGAAAATCAATGGTAAAACACATAAGGATAACTTTTATCATACTTTACAAGTATTGGATAATGTCTCGAAGATGACCGATGATCTATGGCTACGATGGGCTGCCATCCTTCATGATATTGCAAAACCGGCAACTCGACGCTTCAATGAAAAGATAGGGTGGACCTTTCATGGGCATGAAGATTTGGGAGCGAAATGGGTTCCTGGCGTATTCAAGCGGATGAAGTTACCTTTAAATGATCGAATGAAGTATGTTCAAAAGCTAGTAAGGCTACACCTCAGACCTATTGCTCTAGTAAACGATAAAGTAACTGATTCGGCAGTAAGAAGGATGATTTTTGAAGCTGGCAATGATGTGAATGACTTAATGACCTTGTGTAAAGCAGATGTTACTTCAAAAAACCCTGAACGAGTTAAAAGATATCAGGCCAACTTTCTGAAGGTGGAAGAGAAAATCAGAGAAGTAGAAGAACGGGACAGGGTGATGAATTTTAACCCACCAATATCCGGCGAGCAGATCATAGAAACCTTCAACCTTCAGCCATCAAAAATAGTAGGAGATATCAAGGCAGAAATTAAAGAAGCGATATTAGACGGAATAATAAAAAACAATGAACAAGAAGCGTTTGATCTCATGCTTCAAATAGGCCAAAGAAGAGGGCTTACCTTCAATCCTAAATTCATTTCTACCTCACATGACAAATAGCTATGTTTGCGCTCTTAATAAAAAACAAATGAAGAAATTAATTTTTGCGCTTTTAGTTAGTGGATTTGTGCACACTTCACTAGCCCAAAGCCAAGAGGTGGCCCCAGGGGATTCTATTCCATGGGAACTTAGAAAACAGTCATTTATCTATAACACTGCTATTTCCTTCAACGACCCTATAATTGCTAGAATGGCACTTTACAATTTACTAGCCGAAAATCCAGGTAATGTAGCACTTTATGATTCCCTAGCCGTTTCGTATTTACAGTATAACCAAAACGTATCAGCTGCTCTTGCAGCACAGCAAGCACTTCGTATTAATCCAAACGATCTGTTTGCTGTGGAAATCGCAGCAACAAGCTTTGATAAGGTAGGAGCCAAAGACAAAGCTTTGAATAACTATGAAAAGCTATATTTAACCAATCAGAACATTAATACCCTTTACAAAATTTCTTTTCTTCAATATGAACTTGAAAGATTCGCTGAAGCAAATACTTCTTTAGACATCATTATTGGCGACCCAAGAGCCAAAGAAAATTCTATTGTTTTCCCTACAACCGATAAAAAAGGTCAAGAAGTTGCATTAGATATATCTGCCCATCGCATAAAGGCGATGATCGAAGAAGCTAAAGGAAACATTGAGGCCGCAAAAGCTCAGTACCTGGAAGTTTTAAAAATGAAACCTAACTTCCAAGTGGTCCAGCAACAGTTAAGAGATCTTACTAAAAAGGATGAAGAGGAATGATTTTTCCATCTTAGTTTTTAGCTAGTGTCTCTAAGAAAACTACCTTTTTAACGAGAAAATGATGTTTTTAATTCAAAGGTGTGCTTTTCTGAGATTTTGATATGATTATTATTATTGAATTTATTTCAGAGCCTCTAATGAAAACGCAGTAAGCGTGCAATATCAGTTTTCATTAATCCAAATTCAGATAAGTATTCAATTAAGTCTTTTTCCAAAAACTATGCCGTAAGCATTAAATAGTGTCCCTAAGAAAACAGTACATGATATAAGTAGTGTCTCTAAGAAAAGACGAAAAACACGCTACTGAATCCTGCAATGTAGTTTTTTAACAAAAGAATGAATTGAACCTATTTTATATTTTGGAATCTATTTTTCAATTTTTTAGAAATCCATCTAAATTTTCCTGTTTTAAGCGCCATTATTTGTCAATTTTTAATAATTGCGTTCTGGGTCAAA
>JBCCLN010000173.1:0-8552 GCA_039026865.1 Bacteroidota bacterium
AATTCAAAAGTGATTCTCTCAAAAAATATTCATAAAAACAATTAGAGATATAAGTTTGATTTGTATATAACTAATTTTTAGATATTAAAGGATACAGTGATTTTTCGGGAATTAGATATTTTAGGTCAAAAATTAAGATCTTAAAATTTTTATCATTGCATCCTAGAGAATATACTTCACAAAACACTTACCAGGAATCCTTATCAGAATTCAAAACTTTTTCTATAATAAAGGCGTATCATGATGGTTCAATACCTATTGAAATATTTTAGTGATGGTTTAGAATTATGGAAGATAAAATGAACAGAAAATGATACAATCAAAACCCATTAGATACTTATTACCAGTCGTAATTGCTCTAAGTGTATGTTCGTGTAAGAAAAACAAAACTGTTGCCGGCCTGGGAAACCCTCAAGAGGACAAAGAGACGGTAGAGCAAGAATTGGAGGATAAACAAGAAGAAATAGAGGAAGATGAAAGAACACCACTTAAAGCAGAGGCAAAATTAACCGCTGAGCAGACGCTAAATGACTACTTCAACGCAATAGCCAATGCCTCTTCTACCTCTTCTGCCAATAGCAGCATTACTGAAGCACTTACTTTATTTAGTTCTCCGGATGCTCCGTTATTGATCGTTTTTTATGAAGCCAACGGAAAAGCCAGTTATGATGAGCCTACAACTATTGAAAAGTATTTGAATTACCTCAAAGACACCAAAAACAACAGCGCACAAGTAGATGAAATAGTGACTGACGGCGACGGTAAAATCAAAGAGATTGTATTGAAAAAGTAAGTATTCAAAAAACAGAAAAGATGAAAATGCTAAAATATATTGTTGTATCGGCTTTTATTTTTAATCTCGCCTATGGATTCGCTCAAGATGATGTAGATCCTGCACGTAAACAAGCTATTGACAGTCTCGCATTGGAGAAGGTTAGAGACCTGAGCAAATACATCAGTATTATTGGAAATAAGGCGACACAGTTCAGCGAAGCACAAAGAGTCATAGATCGTGCGGAAGAACTTTTCGCCCCTGATAGTGAGATGGGTGTATCTTCCCTCAACAGAGAAGAGATTAATTACTACAAAGTAAGGGAGTACTTTAAGCGCTTAATGGCATTAAATTATGATAAAGTAGACATTCGGTGGTACGATATTCATTATGTAAGTGACTTGGAAAGACAACCAGATGGAAAATATGTAGGAGTAATCACCGTTTATCAAAGATTTGAAGGAACGATGGAAAATGGCCTTAGCTACAAGGATACAACTAAAAAAGACATTACGATTTACGTAGAAAAAAAAGAAACACAAATTGCAGGTAGGCTCATCGAGTTTTGGGATGTATTACTTGGTGATATTCGAGTAACTGAGACTTCTGCATGAGGTTTCTGCTCGGACTCACCTCGTTGTTTTTCTTTCATTTCGTTTCCAGTCAGAGAGGTCTTTTGGACGAAATGGAAGAGACGGAAAAAATGTTGGCTGCTTCTACTAAGCAGGTTAATCAATTTTTTCGTCGGTTTAACGGTGAGGAAGACAAAAAAGGAAAGCGACTTTATCAAAAGGATCGGAATTTTCAGTCCACCTCTCTTCGAAAAGAATACCTCCCCAATCTGTTCAATCAGTCAGCAGGATTTGAAGAGCCGCTAATAAAGGCTTTCATTAAGCGTGTAATAGATAAGAGAAATCCGCTTTTTCTAGACAGGCACAAAAATGATTGGATTGCAGAAGTCAATGCTAACTTCAAATACCAGGGAAAGTTAGTGTCTGGTTTGATGTATCTCCGCTTGGAACAACAAGGACAAGGTTATGCGTGGGTCATAGAAGATGTATCTTTCGATTTTCTCAAAAGTGAGATGAAAAAAAACTTGGATGACCATAGCTATTTTATTCATCCTATGAGCCATGAGTTGGACTTTATGACTTTGAGAAAAGCTTTTCAAAAAGAGAAGAACGCTAACCAATACACCAGTAAGAGTTTTACTCCGGATTATTTATCGCTGTTTCTTTATGAAATACAGAAGGAAAATCTTGTTTTTGAAACGATCAAAAATGTGAAATTTCATTTTTTTGTTTTTGATCATTGGTACTTTTCTCTTGCCAATTTCAATAGGAGCGAATACAATTCGGGATGGCTAATCAATAATCTGGTGCAATTCGAAAACAGCGAACAAAAGAGACAAATGAAGGACTACATTTATGATAAAAACTAGAATAGTAACGGCAGCTTTTCTAGGTCTATTCGTTGGTATCACTTCTCCAATACATTCGCAAGCGTTGGAAGACCCCCGAACGGATGAGGTGAGAAGCCTCACCAAATTTTTTGAGTATATGCTAAACATCGTCGGCTCTAGTGGTGGCACTCAAAGAGACAAGGACGTAATCATACAAGAAAGCTTTCTCAAAGCATTTTCGAACGAGAACGTACAAGTTGAAGATGATCTGTTGGACGAACGGAAGGTCATAACTAACAAAGACGTTCACGCTTACCTAAAAGACGTCGATTTCTTTTTTCAAAACATCAATTTCAAGTTTGATAGCATAGAAATCTCATTGAAAGAAAAACCCAATGGAGAACCTTTCTACCTGGTCAATTTCGAGAGCAACATGGAAGGCACCACTTTGGAAGGCACAGCTTTCAAAAAGATTCAGCAAAGGTTTCTGGAAATAAATGTCAATGAAATCACTGGTGATCTCAAAATTGTTAGCGTATACACGACAAAGGTCAGCAGAGAAAAAGAGCTGAGAGATTGGTATAGCACCTTATCTTTTGGATGGATCAATGTGTTTAACCAATATGTAGCCTACGATTCCATAACCAATAATGTACTTTTTGAAATTGCTGACATAGATAGTATCAATCTTTCCGACAATCAGTTTCTTTCTGACATTAGCCCGTTAACCGCGCTGAAAAATCTTCGCTATATCAATATTAGCAACACCCGAATTACGGACTTATCACCTATCCGTTATTCTACCTCTATCCAAACAGTCATTGCTAACAACACACCGGTCAAAGACCTTACTCCGCTTAAATATTTTGATGCGGTCATTCATCTTGAATTAAAAAATTCCAACGTTCAAGAAATTGGAGCAGTGAAAGATTTAGTGAAACTAGAAATGTTGGATATATCAGAAACTTCTGTTGTAGATTTTTCTCCATTGAAGCCGCTTGATCAACTGAAGTCCATCAACTTATCCGGAACAGCGTTTACCCAATTAATCTTTCTTTCAAGCGCTAAAAACCTCAGATCAATAAACATTGCACGTACAAACGTTACCGATTTAGGCCCTCTTTCTCAATTAAAACAATTAGAAGAATTAAATGTCTCAGAAACTAACTTGCTAAATCTGGAAGGATTGGAAGATCATCCTTCTCTCAAGATCATCAAGATTAATCAAACATTGGTTAATTCACTAAAACCGATTGAGCATGTAAAACCCCTTAGAAAAGTTGAAGCAGACCTTACTTACATTCTATCAGATTCTGCTGATAACTTCATGGATAGGCATCTCGGAGTGGTTGTAATCGTAAACAGCGAAGAATTGGAAAATTGGTGGGATAGTTTATCTGCAAAATGGAAATCTAGATTTGCGCTCTTTTTTGAAGGTGACTCCCCTAAAAAAGAAGACTTGATCAAAATATCAAACATCGATAGTTTAGATATCTCTGATATGAAAACAAACGATCTCCAACCGCTCCAGCGACTAAAAAAACTTAGGTATCTAAACGTTAGTAACTGTTCATTCGATTCTTTTTATTTCACAAAAGATCTATCTGCCCTCCAAGGCCTGGTCGCTGAAAATACCCCCGTGAAATCAGCGGAAGGATTGAAAACGAATTTGAAATTATCATTTATCAACCTTAAGAGCAGTCTGATTGAGGACATTTCTTCACTTTATTTTTTAGATAAACTCTCTTATGTCAATCTCGATTTAACGTCTATTTCTAAGAAAAAAATTAAAGAACTGATCCTATCAAATCCGGACGCGGTAATTATTTGGCAATCAGAAAAGTTGAAAAATTGGTGGAATGGTCTTAATAAAAATTGGAAGGTGGCTTTACAACTGACCAGTCCAACTAGCCAACAACTGCATCAACTTACTCAAAGTAGTTCATTAGAAATTAGAAATGTTGGCATTAGGTCACTGTCTTCCCTGTCTGTATTTATTGATCTTCAAGAGCTAATATTGGATCAGGTCGATATCCTTAAATTCAATGGATTGACTACTCATTCAGGTCTGAAAAAGCTAACCTGCAGAAATGGCCCTTTACAATCTCTTGAGGGATTAAATGGATTAACTCAACTTCAAGAGCTGGATGTTTCAAATACTGCGATAGAAGATTTGGAAGGACTACCTATTACTTCTCTAATAAAAAAGCTGAATTGTTCTGGTACCAACATCAAAAAATTGAAAGGAATTGAAGGGATCACAACGATTGAATCAATTGATATCAGTAACACGAAGATTTTTAAACTAGACCGTCTGGAAGGGATACAAAATTTGAAAGAATTGATTTGTTACAATACACGGTTGCGGGAGTTTGAAGTAGAAAAGTTCCAAAATATGTTTCCTAAATGTAACGTAGTATTTTATTAAGATCAATCCTTATCTCCCCAAAAACCAAACAACCAGTTTCCAGGTGCGCCTTCATCATTTGACTTGAAGAATTCATCTACAGCTCTTTCGAGTTCTTTCTTTGTGATATACTCATCTCCATTTCTATCCAGCTTTACAAAAGCTTTTGCAGAGTACCTGATTGGAATATGGTAGCACATAAACATATCCGCATATTCGTCCACAGAAATCACTCCATCTTCATTAATATCAAATGCGTCAAATAAACTACTAACCATTTTCACCACAAATTTCTGATAGAGGCCTTCTCCTTTTGGGCTGAGCATCTTGCCGTAAAACCTAATGAACTCCTTCTCATTCGCCTCCGTATTCCTATTTTCAAAATAATTCTTAAAGGCCCGCCAACTTGCAAGGTTATTATCAATCACTTTCTTATACTCCGGCGTACCTGGCTTATAATTCCAAAGCAAACAAAGTGATTCTCCGATCTCTTTAAAATCGTGTTCTTCCAATATTCCATTCTTATCCTGATCAAGCACTGCTTTGAAGTAGTGGGATATTTTTTCTTTTTGAAATTCAGAGAGCATAAGGATAAATTTTCTATAATAAGATATCACAAAAAAATTAATTGCACGATCAATTCAAAAGCTTCAACAGACCTTTTTTAAGAATTAAAGAAAACACTAAGCGGATATTTTATTCAATATGTTAAAGTTTAAAAAAGTTGATCAGCCCGAAAAATTCGGGTGTTATTCATTGAGATAAGGTAACACGTTGAATAGGAAGTGATTGATTTCGAATGAGAGGACAACATCATTCCCAAATTTGAGGAATAAAAAATCATTCGGTATGAATATTAAACTGCTGTAAATGAATTACTTGAATCACCCCGCTACTATTTGTGATGAATAAATGCAGATCAACAAAATCAACATACAAGAAAAATAGACGCGATGGTAGCACAGGAAGCATACTTTGGGCTTATCACCCACTGCCTTTTTACTTATGATCTCTCTTTATATATGTTCAATAGCTTACATAAATTCCAATATGCTCCCTTTAAGATGCTCTGTAGATTGAACATAGGCAAAAACCTTTTTTGGTCGAGCTCCAATTTTCTTCTTTTCTAATTCTGCAGTAAATGCCAAATCAAGTTTTTTACAATTCAATTCCCTCGCCCTCAGGAGTGTTTTATATAGAATTTGTTTATAACAGTTGTGACTATAAACATAATCATAATTCAATCCAACAATCATGGCATTATAAATATCTTTATTCTTTTTACTAAACATAGCTCCTACCAACACATCAGATTCAATGTTTTTTTCTTCTAAAACCTCATTTTTTAAATAGAGCCTAATAATATCATATTCACTGGACGTACATATTTTTTTGAAATATTCAAGAGGTAGTTTGAATACATTAAAATCATAAGATTTTTCATATACTTTTTCGTATAAATTATAAACTTCAAGGAGTTCTTCTTTATGATCAATTTTTTCAAAGGAAGTTATGAAGTTTGATTCGTATTTAATTATTTCTTTTCTAACGTTGTAGCGATATTTCTGAGACAATGACTTTAAATATTCATCCGTATCTTTCCAAATCAAATTTTCTATTTCCATATTATTCGGTAATTGAAACCTGGTAAATCCATTTTCTAGCATACTAGTTTCAAATTCAGCATTCTGCGTATCATAAAAATCTCTGATCATTATTTTTGAAGCACCAGACTCATCCAAAATTTTGTTCAAATAATCAATAAAAATTAACAATGCTTTTTTCCAGTGTTTACTTCTGTAATCAATATAGACATGATTTCCTTTTGTGATTAAAGTACCTGTTAAGATAGTCTTAGAGGTTAAGTAATAAGGATTATTGTCCGAGCGCAAGGCTTCCACTTTTTCTAGACACAGTATTGGAGTGAAGCATATCATCTTTAGTTAATACAACGGTAATTAGTGTCTTTAAAATAATATTATCATTACTGTCTTTTATATCTATGTAGTAAAAATCCCAGTTGTTTTCTAACCTATTTTCGTTGGTATATACATCTTCAATGAGCGCCACATTTGCATAGTTAAGTGTACTATTTTTTTGAAATATGTCATCCCATTTTTTTTCATCTAAATTCTTAATTGAGCGATAAATTTTTGTTTGAAGTTTTTCTTCCGAACTATATTTGACATGATTTTGATCCGCATTGAGGCTAAAATCAGGGATTTTAAACGTTTTGGAGATTTGTGTGCAGGTCGTATTATTTTCTGTGATAGTTTCCGAATAAATCCCACAGAGAGCCGTCAACATTTCGTTTATTTGCTTTTTTTTAAGAAAAGCATTGATCATAAAACGAATGCCACTTCTTCTTATAGGAACCGCCGGAAAGGAAGCGATATTCATAAAGAATCCCTTGCTTTTCATTTTAGAAACGATATCGCAACAAATTTTAGGGGGTCCTACAGGAATAAAAAATAGCGGGCTGTGGGTCTTTTGAAATTGTGGCAAGCCCAATTCATCAAGTCTTACATTGGTATAATTGATTAATTCCATCAGGTTGGCTTGCATACTTTCGATTTTTTCGGAAAGATGAAGTTTTGCAGATGATATTGCCGCTCCTAGCATTGGTGGTTGAATAGGCCCGGCAAAAATATATGTAGAGCCACAATTTCTTACTTTCTTCTCTATTTCTTTATTTGGAAAAACAACACAACCACCAGCAGCAGCAAAAGATTTGTTTAATGACACGGTTAAAATCATTTTCTCAATCTGTTTCATGTTCTTAAAAACCACCCCACAACCGTTTTTTCCGTCCCACCCCATTCCATGCGCATCATCTATATATAAGTTAAATTTTTCGTATTTAAGAAGCAATTTGTCTAATTGCTCAAAAGGAGCATAATCTCCGTACATGGAATACACTCCATCAGCGAAATACCATATTTGGTCATGTTTGTTATATAGGCTTTGAATTTTTGATTCTAATGACTCCATGCAATTATGCTTGATGATACTAACAGGTAGTCCTCTCGCTTTTAATTGCTGTACGGTCATTTGAATACTAGAGTGCACTTGTAGGTCAAGTATTATCGCATCATTTTTCTCAACAACTACGGGGATTGTTGCCAAATGGCCTAATGTGGTACTTGCTGTAACTATTAAAGGTTTGTGAAAAATTTGATAAATGAGATTTTCTAATTCATGATATAAACCATGAGAAATATATGTTCTTGAAGATGCAAATTGTGTCCCATATTTTTTTACAGCATCTATTACTCCATTTTGGAGATCACTATGTTTTTCAAGTCCCAAGTAACTACAGGAACCAAAATTTACCATTTCATGGTCATCAACTACTATTAAACTATTGGGAGGTTCAAAGTCGATGGACGAATAATTATGAACTAATTTTCTCTTTAAACCGTCTTCTACAATTTGATTTAATGTGTCAATCATAATTAGTAATAAATAATACTACTCAAAATTAATTTGTACTTCAATTTCTGTCCTCGAATCTCTCGAATATCTTCATTACTCAGAATTAATCACATATAATCACAAGAATAAACCGCCAGTTAAATAAAGATCAATGGTTCACCGATCGGCGATCTTTTCCAGTCTGCTTTGGAAACAGCAGGGATTCACCAACCCTATGCGGTCAAAACCATCACCGAGGCCGCACTCTTAGGCGCGCTTATGGAAAAGGGAATGGCCAAGGATATGGTCCTTTTAAGTGATGATGCGGGACAGTTCACTATCCTTACCCATGCTTTATGTTGGATATATGTAGAAAGAAACCTGCAAAAGATCCACACCTATACCTCAGCCCAGCGGCAAACACTTGATCGGGGTACTCACAGCTTTCTGGAAACTTTATCAACCACTCAAAACCTATTCAAAACAACCTCACCCCACCACCCGAAAGCGCATCGAAGCCGATTTTGATCACCTCTGCAACGGGCAAACCGAATGGA
>JBCCLN010000174.1:0-8551 GCA_039026865.1 Bacteroidota bacterium
AATAATTCCATCGTTACTATTCAGCTGCTCATGTAAGATATTAGAATCCTTTGAAAAACCCGCCTTTTGGCCCAACTCTTCGTTACTCAAAATTTCAAAAACGTAGTTTACTGGTCGTAAATGAGGCTTTTGAAATTTTGAGTAACGAAGAGTTGGGCCAAAAGGCGGGTTTTTCAAAGGATTCTAATATCTTACATGAGCAGCTGAATAGTAACGATGGAATTATTCACCACAATTAGTGGCGGGTTATCCAAGATAAAAGACCTTTAATTCCAAAAACATGAGGTATTTATAGTTTCTTGTAGCTTTTATGGTTGTAACCCTTATGTTTTATGTCTTTCGAGGATTAAATCCTTGCAAATCAGGATCACAAAATGGCAATGAGTCAGATTATAAATAATAGTTGATAATAGATAAGCCACAAGAATTCGTTATTGGTTATGAACAGATAGATAAGGTTTTCTTTTTCTAAATGAGCCATCGATTGATAAGATTGTTGTTAGGTTTTCTTTTAGATTAAATAGTTTTTTTCATGTTTTGCAATAAGGATTAGCAGGAATCAACCGTAAAGAGAGGGCAAAGACTTTTTTTCATTATGCTTGATAGTGATTGGAAAATGCTTTATAAAATGATAGGTAAATAAATGGTTATTTCTCCTGATTAAAGTACCAAAATCAATTGAGTGATCTTTGAGTCCTCGATAAATCTTTCAAATCATCCCTTATTTCCTTTCTTTGCGACTGTATAAGCTTTTATTGATGATAGGAAAACTCAAGGTATTCAATTCACATACTAGGCAAAAAGAAGAATTCAAACCTCTTAATTCTCCATTTGTAGGAATGTATGTGTGTGGCCCCACAGTGTATAATAATGTTCACTTAGGCAATGTTCGCACCTTTTTAAGTTTCGATGTGATCTATAGATACCTGCGATTTATTGGATATAAGGTTAGATACGTTAGAAACATCACTGATGTGGGGCATTTATCAGACTCTGGCGAAGATAAAATATCCAAGAAAGCAAAACTGGATCAGCTAGAACCAATGGAGATCGTACAAATCTACAGCAACGATTTTCACGAAGTAATGGCATTGTTCAACATGATCCCTCCGGATATTGAACCCTCCGCTATTGGCCATTTGATAGAGCAAATTGAAATGATTGAAAAGCTCATCAAAAATGGATATGCATATGAATCTAATGGATCAGTTTATTTTGATGTTGATAGATATGATAAACAATACAAATACGGAACGCTGAGTGGCAGAAATATTGAAAAGCTCATCAGTGATACTCGAGAACTTGATGGGGGTAGCGATAAACGCAATCCGTTAGATTTTGCTCTTTGGAAAAAAGCGGCTCCTGGGCACATTATGCAATGGAAAACGAAATGGAGTGATGGTTTTCCAGGCTGGCATCTTGAATGCTCTGTAATGAGCACAAAGTATTTGGGAGAAGAATTTGATATTCACGGTGGAGGCATGGATTTAAAATTTCCTCACCACGAATGCGAAATAGCACAGAATGTTGGCACCCATGGAAAAAGTGGAGCAAAATATTGGTTGCACACTAATATGCTCACCGTGAGTGGTAAAAAAATGAGTAAGTCTTTGGGTAATTCATTTCTTCCACGAGAGCTTATCTCAGGTAACCATAAATTGCTAAAAAGGGGATATAGTCCTATGACTATCCGTTTTTTTATGCTTCAGTCACACTACGCTAGTGTCTTAGATTTTTCTAATAGTGCGTTAGAAGCAGCCAGAAAAGGATATGTGCGACTTGCTAATGGGGTAAGACTCATGAAGGAGATGGAATGGAAAGAAGACGAAGGAATATTAGACAAAAAGCAAGCAATGCAGATCAATAAATTTTGTGATAATTGCTACTACGCCATGAATGACGATTTCAATACTGCATTGACAATTGGACATTTATTTAACATAGTCAAAAAAATCAATGCTTTACACACCCGTCAATTAAAGTTTGGTGAGATTGGTCAAAAAACTTTCATAAGAATGAAAAACACCTTTCTTGATTTTGCTCAAGAAGTTTTGGGATTAAAAATAGAAGCGGATATTAGCTTCCAAACACTCCTCAATACCATATTAAGTGAATATAAAGATGCTAAATACAATAAGAACTTTGAAAAAGTAGATAAATTAAGGGCAGAACTTAAAGTTGAGGGAATAGTTGTAAAAGACATGAAAGATAAAATTGAATGGGCCTTTGAAGAATAGAGATCATGAGTTGGGACGAAAAAGCATTTAAAGAAAAGCTGGAAAACAATCACCAATTCCCAGGTGAATATATTTTTAAGTTTATCATAAAGCCGGAGCATCAGAAGCAACTAGAATCGTTGGTCAATAACGCTGAAATAAAACGTAAGCCAAGCTCAGGAAAAAACTATCTAAGCATTACTATGAATAAAAAAATGAAATCAAGCCAGGAGGTGATTGACATCTACAAAGAAGCCTATAAAATAGAAGGGATCATAGCACTATAAAGTCATGAATTGGAAAGAAGAAGATAATAAATTAAAGAAGACATTTCAATTTAACGACTTCGTTGAAGCATTCGGTTTTATCTCACGTGTAGCAATCATCGCGGAGAAATTAAACCATCATCCTACCTGGACCAATACCTACCATACGGTAAGTTTTGAACTTAGCACACATGATGCCGGGGATATAGTTACCGAAAAAGATCATATGTTAGCTGCTGAGATCGATAAGCTTGTATTTGTTAAAAGCTCATAATCGCTTCTGATACTTTAAAAAGAAAATATCATATTTGATGAGTGAAGTATGTATTTATCGTTTGCTTATTCTGTGTATGTTTCGGATTACTCGCCCAAGAAGGTAGATTATCAGGTAAAATCGCAGATGCTGCCCTGAAAAAACCATTAAATGGTGCACATATCTTAAATATTAGTTCTGGTTATTTATGTGTATCGAGACCTGACGGCTCGTTTTCCATACCGGCACTACCAGTAGATACAATATTAATTACCCATGTTGGATTCAACAAAAAAAAACTGATTGTAGGTGAAAAGTTGTTCGAGCAAGAGCGTTTATTTTTTTTGCATAGATCAACCACTACTTTGGAAGAGGTACAGGTTACTGTTTTTCCTGCTTATGAGGACTTTAAAGAAATAATTCTAAAAACCGAACCAATAGATAGTTCTATCCAAATCTTTGGACTAGATCAGGTAGATTATTCCCAGGTATTTTTTCCTCAACCCCCTAGCACAAAAGACCCGGAAAATGATATCTCGGTAGGTGGCGGGTTTCGGTTTGATTTGGAGCCGCTTACAAGGAAGGGACGGGAGATAAAGAAATTAAAAAATTTACTCGAAGAAAAGAATAAAGAAGAGATTGCTTATAAAAAATTTAACAGAGAATGGGTACGAGAGCAAACAAGTCTACGAGGAGACGAGCTTAATGAATTTATGGTTTTTTGTGAATTCTCCAACCAATATTTGATTGAGACACCTCTTTACATGATTAGAGAAAAGATGATGACTTTACTTGATGAATTTAAATCAAAACGTAGGCGGAAGGAAAATGATGATTATGCACCAGGAGCATAACAGAGATTGAAAAATGGAATCATCCTGCAAACTCTACCTTGTTCCAACACCCATAGGGAATCTTGCAGATATCACTTATCGTGCCGTGAAAGTGTTAAAAGAAGTAGACCTTATTTTGGCAGAAGACACCCGCACCTCGGGTTTTTTATTGGAGCACTACAACATAAGCACTCCCTCTCAAAGTTTTCATGCCCATAACGAACATAAGAAAGTTCAGGATATCATTGAAAAATTATCTCATGGTACCACCATCGCCCAAATTTCGGATGCCGGAACTCCCTGCATTTCGGACCCTGGGTTTTTGTTAGTAAGGGAGGCACTAAAACATAACATTGAAATAGAGGCACTCCCAGGACCTACCGCTTTTGTACTGGCCCTTATTAAGTCAGGCTTTCCGTCTGAGCGTTTTGTTTTCGAAGGATTTCTTCCTCACAAAAAAGGCAGACAAACTAGAATTGAATCCTGGAAAGAAGAACATAGAACAATCATCTTGTATGAATCTCCCCATCGTTTATTAAAAACACTCGAGCAATGCAAAGAAATTTTGGGAACCGAAAGAAGCATTTCTGTTTCAAGAGAATTAACAAAAAAATTCGAAGAGACCGTAACGGGTTCTATCTCCGAGGTGTTAACTTACTTTTTTAATAAAAAAATCAAAGGAGAGTTTGTCATTGTTTTAGCAGGAACGTATTGAATTTCAATAACTTAACAATAAAAGTAGTAGATCTAGCCAAAGAGGTAGGATCATTCATAAGGCAAGAAAGACGATCTTTTTCTTACGATAAGGTAGAGCTTAAGGGGCCTAGCGATTTAGTTTCTTATGTTGACAA
The DNA here is from genome assembly GCA_039026865.1 of Bacteroidota bacterium. Taxonomy (GTDB): domain Bacteria; phylum Bacteroidota; class Bacteroidia; order Cytophagales; family Cyclobacteriaceae; genus Ekhidna. The sequence goes on from JBCCLN010000174.1 coordinate 4,420, forward strand.
AGAATCAGAAAAGCGGTTGGTAGAACGTCTCTCCACCTTGATCCCAGAGTCGGGTTTTATCACCGAAGAAGAAACTACCGACCAGGGCAGAAAAGAATTTACATGGATCATTGATCCGCTTGATGGTACAACTAACTTTATTCATGGCATTCCCAACTATTGTGTCAGTATTGGATTGATGTATGAAGAGAAAATAGTTTCGGGCGTCGTTTATGAAGTGGCTAACGACGAAATTTTTTACGCATGGGAAAATGGAGGAGCCTACCTGGATGGAAAGCAAATTCAAGTTCAACAAGCTTTCAAAATTTCCGAGTGTGTATTAGCTACAGGCTTTCCTTATTACAATTTTGAACGATTAGACCAATACTTTAAAATTCTCAATCGATTGATGAAAGATACACAAGGTTTGCGCAGAATGGGTAGTGCTGCCGCTGATATGGCTTATGTAGCATGTGGACGATACGGAGGATTTTTTGAGTACAATCTCAATTCGTATGACATCGCCGCAGGAGTAGTACTTGTCAAAGAAGCTGGAGGTACTGTTTCCGATTTTAAAGGAGGGGATGATTGTATATTTGGTCGAGAAATGGTAGCTGCCGGTCCCGTACATCAAGAATTACTTTATGTAATTAAGTCCTTCTGGTAAATTTTACTTACAAAAGTAAGCCTTTATTAAAAATTGCATATAAGCTAAAAAGCAGTTAGAAGGGTAACTTCCAGAAAATGTCATACAGAAACCTAGTGTAACACAAAAAAATTAGATGTTTCTAGTGGATACTTACTAGAAGCACCAAAAGAGAAAAAATGAGCTATTAGACAAAACAATCATCCTAGGCTTAGCATCATCTATCCTATGGTTAATGATGAGCGGTTTCGTGATACAAAAACAGATCTACCCCAAAAAATTTGGGTATTATTCATTGAGATGATGTAACATGTAGAATAGGAGGTAATTGATTTTGAATGAGAGGAACAGTATTATTTCCCAAATTTGAGGGATCAAAAATCATTCAGTATGAATATTAAACAACGATAAATCAACTGGATTTTTGGTTCAAATCGAGGCTTTCAGAATTTCAAAAACGTAGTTTATTGGTTATAGATGAGGCTTTTGAAATTTTAGGTAACGAAGAGTTGGGACAAAAGGCGGGCTTTTCAAAAGATTCTATTTTTTAATGAAGCGAAGAGAATGCCTTTCACTGGCCATTGCCCTTAAGAGAAACATATAAACACCCGGTTCTAAATGATCGATCAGATATTCATTCTCTTGATAGGAAAAAATCGGGAAACTTTGACCCTTTAAGTTTACGAGATCCTTCACTTCTACATCAAGATTGGTGTGTAAAATGATTTTATCATCGGCCAATGAAGGATAAAGAATCATATAAGTGGATTCATCATCGGTATCCAGGACGACAGACTGATTATTCAATGTTTCTGGCATCACTTCGTAATCATAAGACAAAAAATCAGCTCCGCTGTGTATTTTTCCATCAAAATCGAAGAATGTAGCGTTTTCCCAATGTGATCCTGTGCCCCAATAAGTTTGACAGGTAGTTGAAATCCATGCAGGTTCCCAATAAATTACCCCAAGACCCCCTCTTTCTTTTACCAGCCAGCTCAATTCTATTAAAAAGTCTTTTTGCGTTTCAATAGAGAATGTATCACTGTAAGCAAATAGTCTACTACTATCTCCCAGAACATTGTTCGCTTCATCACCACTATTATTGTTGGTCCAGGGATATCCTGTCTCAACGATCATTACCTCTTTACCAAACCGATCTTTAAGACTTTTAACATGATCTGCAACTTCCCTTACACCGATTTTGTGCCATTGTGGATAATATGATAATCCGATAATACTAAATTCCGATAAACCATTGGAGATGGCATTGGAAAACCAGTTTGCAGCAATTGACGGATTTGCCAGGTGAATGATGGTTTTCAGATTAGTGTCTTCGCTTTGATTAAAATCCAAAACTGCATTGATCCCAGATTGAAGCAAATAGACTTGTCTGGCCCAATATACAGGATTCAAGTTGGGGCTATCTTCATCTAAATCAGCCCCATTTCTTAGCTGCAAAATATTGCCATTTGTTTCATTGCCGATTTGAAGGAATTCTGGCAATAGGTTTTCATCATTTAGATCATTTAATGTTCTAAACGTATAATTATATAATGAATCGCCTAATGCTTGATAACCAATAACTGACTCCCAGGCTGCGGGACGCCATTGGCGTCCCGGATCAGCCCAAAAATCAGAATAATGAAAACCTAACATAACTTGCATTCCTAGTGTCTTGGCACGAGCTATTGAAACCTTCACATCGTCAATATTTCCGTAATTAGTCCACGTTGGATCATGCCAAAGTCTAATTCTAACTATTTTCGCCCCTTTAGAAGCTAGCATCTTATAAGGGTCTTCGACAACTCCATCTTCTCCTTTATAGGTTGCTCCACAACTTTCCAACTCGTTGACATAAGAAAGATCAACACCAGTATAAAATTCTTGGGAAGAAACAATACCACTTACAAGCAGGAGCAAGGAGAAGATAAAGATCGAAGGTTTAATATCCATCGTTTTGAACTAGGTTCGGGTTTTTGTCAATTTCTTCCTGTGGTATAGGATAAAGTACATGAAAATCTTGAGCATTAACTACTCCTCTGTCCAGAGCTTGCTGAATATATTTCCCATGGCGAAGTAAATCATCCCGTCTGTAGTTCTCACCGTAGAGCTCCCAGCTTCTTTCTTGTAGAATGTGATCTCTTAAAGCTTCTTTGGTATTAAAATCAATTAATTGAATTCGCTTGGAGACGTCATTATCAAATGCCCTATCTCGTAATGCATTTATTAAATCAATCGATTCCTGATTTGGACCCAATTCCTCGTTCAGTGCCTCAGCTAAAGTGAGATATAATTCACCCAACCTATGAAGGACGATGTCATTACCTGCCCAAGCTCCATCTCTGCCAGGATCCGGCTCGTATTTAATCATCATTGCGCCATCAGAGATGCTTTCAGAGGTTTCGTGTACGCTCTGGTATTCTTTAATAAGGAATGTTCTTCTGTAGTCATCCGGATCAAAAGAATCATAAAATTCGTTTCTTGCCAAATGTCCTCCCCAGCCTCCGGTCACATAGTCTGGTTCTGCAGTATGTGCGATCATTGTATTTCCAATGCCTAGTTGAGCAATACTTGGTAAAGTCAAAATGATTTCCGGATTATTTTCATTGTTTACACTAAATATTTCTCCATAATCTGTAGACAGACTGTATCCAAATCCCATAACCGCTCTTGCAGCTTCAATGGCCTCAGACCAGTTTTTTTGATTTAACTGAAATCTGGCAAGATATGCATAAGCGGCCCCTTTTGTGAAACGTCCGTAATCTTCTTGCGGGTAGCTTGCAGGAAGCAAGTCACTTGCTTCAGTCAGGTCCGCAACCACAAGTTCAACAATTTCTGATGGAGGTACTTGCTCTGGTTGATTAAAAGGATCACTCTCGGGTGTAGTGATTTTTGGGAGATTACCGAATAAACTCAGTGCTGTGCTGTAAAAGAGCGCTCTTCCAAACAAAGCTTCACCTCTAACCCTCTTATAGATTCCTTCACTGATATTATCATTTCCCTCAATATTTGATAGCACATTATTAGCAATAAATATCCCTTCAAACAAATCGCTAAATACAGAAACAAATGGACCGTAATTAGAGGGAACCAGGGTAAAATCAGTGAACTGATTATAAACAGAAAATCTTGCAACCATCTCGTCCGTCTGCAACTGTTGATAATTAAAAACGGTAGCTATTCCATAACCAAAACCTCCCCAACCCTGTCGCTCACCGGAATCATCGGTGACAGAGCCGTCTGCCCGCATTTTCGAATAAACCGCGTCAACTGCCGCAATGGCATCCGCATCGCTAAGAAAAAAATTACTAGACGTAACGTCTATAAAAACATCTTCCTCCAAAAGGTCATCGCATTGCATCTGAATAAATGATCCTAAAAGCACTAAGATTAATAATTTATATTTCATTTTCATAGGTTTAAAGTGTTTTATTAAAGTATTGTTTTAAAGTGTTATGTTAAGTCCAATCGTGTATGTTTTCGCATTTGGGTATTGCCTGAACTCAT
>JBCCLN010000175.1:0-8496 GCA_039026865.1 Bacteroidota bacterium
AATAAACTTATAAAATCCTTTGAAAAAACCGCCTTTTGGCCCAACGCTTCGTTACTCAAAACTTCAAAAGCCTCATTTACGACCAGTAAACTACGTTTTTGAAATTCTGAAAGCCTCGATTTGAACCAAAAATCCAGTTTTTCAAGGATTCTCTGAGGTAATTGATTTTGAATGAGAGGACAACATCGTTCCCCAAATTTGAGGAATCAAAATCATTCAGCTATGAATATTCAACTACGCTAAATCCATTACTTGAATCAACCCGCCACTATTTGTGGTGAATCAACCGGGCTAAGAAGGTTGAACAGCAAGTTTCCGAAAGATTTAATAGAAATCATCTCAATTTTTTAATGAAACCTATGCCTTTACCAAATCATTAGCAACTACTGTTCTTTTTACATGAACTTTTTCAGCAGCGATTGTCCACTCTTCTTACTTTTTCTACTGCAACTTTTCCTTTAATTCTTTTTGTCATCGATGCTCACCAGGGCCATACATATTTTTTTCAATTGTTGTGATAACAACAAATAAAACCTCTTCAGACAAAGCCTTAAGCACCATCTAAATTATAATTATGAATTTTTCTCTTAAGATTTCAGAACTATGCCTTTTAAAATACGGTTTAAAGAATATTAATATGAAAGTAAATTTTGTAATGAGCTACATATTAAATTATTTTTGTAGGTTGATTTAATTATATCTAAAATTCAAAAAAGACAATTTTATACGTAAAGAAGACATATGCGACAGCTTAAGATTACTCAGTCAATTACCAACCGGAGAGAAAGCCATACCCTGGAAAAATACTTTACTGAGGTAAGTAATGTTCCTATGATTACCCCAGATGAAGAAGTAACTCTTGCGAAAAGAATTAAAGAGGGGGACGATCTGGCATTGGAAAAACTAGTAAAAGCAAATTTAAGATTTGTGGTTTCTGTAGCCAAACAATATCAAAACAGAAGTCTACCACTTAATGACTTGATAAATGAAGGAAATCTAGGATTGATCAAAGCGGCAAAAAAATTTGATGAGACAAAAGGATTTAAATTCATTTCATACGCGGTCTGGTGGATTCGTCAATCAATTATGCAAGCATTAGCTGAACAATCAAGAATTGTTCGTCTTCCTATGAATAAATCTGGAGCAATCAATCAAATCAGGAGAGCCTATGCTGAATTAGAGCAGCAATATGAAAGAGAACCTACAGAGGAAGAACTCGCTGATATCTTGGAAATGAAGCCCAGTGAAGTTAGAAATACACTTGGAGCAGAAGTGAAGCAAATGTCTATGGACGCTCCTTTTGGAGAAGACGAAAGTGGATCACTTTTAGATGTGCTTGAGAATGTTACCACGGGCCCCACTGATGGGAATCTTGTTTTCAATGATTCACTTAAAGTGGAAACGATGAGAGCACTCTCTACCTTAACAGCTCGTGAAAGAGAAGTAATTATGATGAGCTTTGGTATCGGATTTGATAATCCCTATACCCTCGAAGAAATAGGAGATGCAATGGGACTTACCAGAGAGAGAGTACGGCAAATAAGAGAGAAAGCGCTGCAAAAATTAAGAGAGCCTAGCAAAAATAGAAGGCTTAAAGAATTCTGCGCAAATGATAAATAACTCATGGTCTAAACCTCAATGTTGCTTTTGCCTAAATATTATTTCGGGATCGTTGCAGCGATTCCGAAATTAATAGAGGTTACTGAAATTCAGCAAATTAGCCTTATTCCTTGAAAATATTCTGCAAGTTTAATATTCATTATGCCTTTCAGAGAATGTAAATCATAATATACTGAAATACAGTGATTTAAGAAATAGATAGTCTCAATTAATAAACACCCGAATCTTTCCATCTAACTAAAATACAACTATTTGAAAATCAAAAACTTACAAAAGGTACTTAGGTACTTTTAGTTAACTAATTTTATGTTACGTAGCCGCCTCAGCGGTGCAATGTTTTGAAATTCGGGTTAGGAGTATAATGGAATCTTTTGCAAAACTGGATTTTTGGTTCAAATAAGAGGCTTTCGGAATTCCAAAAACGTAGTTTACTAGTCGTAAATGAGGCTTTTGAAATTTTGAGTGACGAAGAGTTGGGTCAAAAGGCGGGTTTATCACTTCAATGTTTCTGTAATTAACTATTTGCACAAAAAAAGATAGATCCTTTCATGCGTGTAAGTTTATTTCTAATGACCACACGGAATCACGAGTAAACCGTATCGAAAGGACCGTTTCATCTGGCGGTTGGTATAAATTTCGCTTTCGAATCTTTATGCTCATTTCATGAATCACGCGGACTAAACAATTACTTTTATGTATGAATAAACTAAAACTTGGCAGCTCAGACATAAAAGTTTCACCGGTAGTATTTGGAGCCTGGGCCATTGGAGGATGGATGTGGGGAGGCACCGATGATCGTCGGGCATTGGAGGCGCTTAAGGCAGGATACGAGGAAGGAATCACCTCCATCGATACGGCTGCCGTATATGGATTAGGGCATAGCGAAAAAATAGTTGGAAAGTTTGCAAAAGAAGTAGGCCGCGAAAATGTTGACCTCCTCACTAAATTTGGATGGAACTGGAAGATGCCGAAAGGAGAGGCGCTAATGAAAGGCTCAGAACCCGGAGGTAAGGAGCAAGCTATTTATTCCAATGCCAGCAAAGAAGGAATTATTTACGAAGCAGAGCAATCGCTAAAAAGGCTTCAAACAGATTATATCGATCTCTACCAAATCCATCGGCCAGACCCCAATACAGCAATCGAAGAGACGGTGGAGGCTTGCCTTCAACTGCAAAAGGAAGGAAAAATTAAAGCGTTCGGGGTTTCCAACATGTCGGTGGAGTTGATGAAACAAGCCAAAGAGCTGATGGATGTAGCATCCAGTCAGTCCCCGTATAGTATGGTATACCGCAAAATTGAAAAGGACATTCTACCTTATTGTATGGAGCAAAACATAGGTATTTTAGCTTATAGTCCTCTCCAGCGTGGCTTGCTTACCGGTAAGATCACCACAGATTTTGAATTTGGAAAAGAAGACCACCGAGCAAGAAATAAATTTTTCAAAGAGCCCAACCGATCCAGAACGAATGAATTTCTGAATAAGATTAAACCCATTGCAGCAGATCATGGAGCTACCTTGGCTCAGTTAGTCATTAATTGGACGGTGAGAAGAGAAGGCATCACCGCTGCTTTGGCAGGAGCGAGGAATACCCAACAAGCTATTGAAAATGCTAAATCAATGCGTTTCGGCTTATCGGATGAAGAGTTGGAAATGATCAATTCGGAACTAGAAAAAGTGGAGATTGATCATAATGTTTGATAAAGTATGTTGATTAGCAATCATCTTGCTAAATATTTCGTTATTTTACAGGTCACACAAATATTTCAGAATAGTGGAAACCGAAACTATTAACAAAAAAAGTGAACGCTCGTTCGAAATAGACTTTGATGCGATAAAAGTAGAAAGTAGCGGGTATGCATATATTTCTAAAGGAGACTTTTATTCACACCCCAAAGTCCAGGGAATTCTTGAAAAAGCGAAAAGCTTAAAAGGGGCGCTTCGAAGGAAATAGGCAGCAATGCCAGACTTAAACCTTTTAATTTTTCCATTGCTTGGATCTTATTTTTTTTTATCTAGAACGAATTATTTTAAAATCCGCCAACAGCTACTCGATAGGCAACGGCTGATTTTTACTATCTTATTATATGCCCTCTGCTTCCTGACCCTCTCATTTATTGTAGCCTCCTTGATCAAGGAATGGTTTCCGCTTTTCAGTTATAAGATATTGTTATTAATTCCTATCAAGCAAAAATGGGTAGGAACATGCTTACTCTCATTTATCCTAGCCTTGTTTTCTTCATTGGTGCTAAATCTTTGGTATAAGGAAAGTAAATCTTTTGTTAAAGCAGTATTAAAGTATGGTAATGATCTTCATAAACTATTACTTTCTGCATTTACAAATAGAGAGCTGTTAATGGTCAGCTTGAAAAACAACAAGGTGTATATTGGATTTATAGATTATTTGCCAAAAAGCAATGACTTCAATTTTCTCTATTTTAAAATAACACCAATTGTAAGTGGATATCGGTTAGATACCAATCATAGTTTAGAAATCACAACAAATTATTTTAAGGCTTACGAGAATTATCATATCCTTAGTGAAAATGAAGATTTTAGTGAAGATGCGTTCGATAATCTTGACAAAATCGAGGTTATCATTAAAACGGACGAATTAGTAAGCGCGTCACTATTTAATATTGAATTATATCAACAGTTTAATTCAGATGAAGAAGCTGATGGCGAGGGAGATGACACGGAATAATCGGATGTTGCTTCCTTTATCTAAACATCCATTCATCACCATTTTGTGATTCTGACTTACAAGGATTTCATCCTCAGAATGATTGCAGCCAATCTCTTCTCCATTCCCGATAGCCCACAATCGACATCACAAAGTAAATGACCATTACCAATGCGTAGATATCCAGTGACTTAGAAAAGTAAAGACCTGCAGTGACTCCATTAATCACTATCCAATAGACCCAACCGGATAGGATCTTTCTGGCTTCCATAATGCTGGCAATAAAGCTGAAAACGGTAGTAGTTGCGTCAAGATAAGGTTTATCGGCATCTGTGAAGTTGATAAAGGTATATCCAAGGCCAAATGATAGCATGATCCCTATTATGATTGTGATAACATGGTATTTTAATTGCCAGATGGATACCTCGAGTGGATTTTTCGGTCTTGACCAATTCCACCAGCCATAAACAGCAATCAAAATATAATATCCATACAAAATAGATTCAGAATAAAGTTGTGATTTCAAAAACAAATAGATACTAAGAATCCCGCTAATAATAGCTAGTGACCAGCACCAGATATTTTGACGGATCAGGAGAAACAAATAACCAAGGCTGGTAGCTGTAGCTAAGATCTCGATGATTAATAATCGATTCATAAATCAAGCTTTCGTGAAAATAAGTGACGACCAACTTTTATCGTCACTTATTTAACCGATTTTCCGTATAGCTCCGGAGTTCAATCCATGAGTGTAGTAGAAATTAAATCATCTACAGTCACTTTCACTTTTTCAAGTCCCTTGTCATATATCCAGTCCAGGTATATTTTGACGTTACCTGGATCTATTTTGCCCCAGTTTGAATGATCTCCAAAAGAAGGGCTAGACAGATCAATAGCTGCTTTGATATCAATATCTGCGTCTGATTCAGAGACCCACGGAGACAATATTTTCTCAGCCTCGGCCTTATTTTTCACTACAAACAAGAATCCTTTCTTCGTAGCTTCGAGAAACTTCTTGTAAGTTTTCGCTCTACCCTTGACCTGCTCTTGAGAGGCCGCTAAGACCGGAGAATATGAATAAGGCACCTCAAAGTCGCGCATTTTAAAAGCAGAAAGTTCAATCTGTTTACCTCTTGCCTGTACGCCCTCCCAATTGAGAAAGATCCAGGTCGAATCATGGTTTCTTTTAATGATGGTTTCCCAAATTCCTAATTTACTAGGATAGTAAATATCAATATTTCCCTTGCCTCCATCATTTACAATCATTTGCTTCACAATCTCATCTTCATACTTCGCCTGGTAGGAAGCATACGACTTTCCATCCAGGTCTTTGGGTGAAGTTATTCCAGCTTCCTTTAGGGAAACAATTGCGCTTAAATCATCCTGATAAATAGCTGCTACTGCCTTTAAGTCAAAAGGATTTTCTTTTGTCTGATAACTTAAAATGCTTTCCATTGGGCATAGCGCAAAATCTGCCTTTCCTAATGCTACTTTTTTGGCAGGAGTCAAAGCGTAATCATCCTCAGCAGGTGAGATTAAACTGACTTTCAGATTTTTTTCACTGTAAAATCCCTTTTGCTTCGCCACAAAAAAACCTATGTGGTTCACATTAGGTGTCCAGTCAAGGGCCAATTGGATAGATTCCATATTTTAGAGATTAATGTTTAAACTGAAGTAATAGTTTCTTGGTGGCTGGACAAAAAACCCACGTTCAAAGCTTCCATCAAAATCATTGTCGGTTGGTAAACCAAATGTTTCGTACTCGTTATCAAGTAAATTATTGATGAATGCAGATAAGCCAATTGACTTGGAAATCTTGAACTCGACTAAAGCATCAAGAACAAATGATGACGGCACTGTAAAGTCTGAATCGTTGGGGAGATTCATGAATTGTTCTCCCAGATATCTCCCAGATAAACTTATTCCAATCATTTCGGAAGGAGTAACTTTTATTTGCCCATTTACAATCCAATCTGGACTCAATACTTGTTCATTATCATTTATCACATTACCATCAATGATAAGATCTTCCACCTTGGTATTTAGATATGCAATGTTGCCGTTGAACGCTAATAATGCAGAAGGAAGGTAGGTCCATAGTATTTCAGCTCCTGATCTTCTGCTTTTCGGGATGTTTCTTCTTTCTCCAACGCCAAATTCAAGTGTAGCACCATTTGGAGCAATCTCATCATCAAAATTCATAAGAAAGAAGTTTCCATCGATGGTCAATTTTTGAGTCAGGTATCTTCCACCAAACTCGAAATCGTTGACGAACTCATCTTTAAAAGATCCTCCATTCCTAACGCTTTCATAGTTAGTGGAATCTAGCCGAAACCCACCGAAAATATCAATTTTGGTAGGCTCTCTTCCACTTCTCCCGAAGGAAGAATATAGAGAAAAGTTACTGTTGACTTGGTAGTTTGCCCCAATACGAGGATTGATAAACGTCCAGTCAAATTCAATGTCTCCTTCAGGTTCAATGCCAACAGCAGGGTAGTCTGGGGTTATAGTAAGCTTCGTGGATCTTAGCTGAACATCACCGTAAAATGATAGTCTACCGTATTCATATTTTGCTTTTATGAAACTGCTGAATTCATGTTTTTGGGATTCTTCATGGTAAAATGGATTAGCCAGATCATCTAGATTACTTTCTTCGTTCTTCCTTTGGAAAGCATAAAGATGCAATCCAGTGTTCAATGATAAATTTCCATTGAAATATTCAGCATTTACAATTGCACCTATATGATCATTCTCAAGTGGAAAATTTGTCCCAAAGGTCACAAAGTCACCACTTGCTCCGCCGTAATATCCAGTAACTCCAAGAATAAGATCGTCGGATAAAAATCTGTTATATTGTATCTGCGCGAGAAACTGAGTGAAATCATCTTCATCATTATTACTCAGGTTATTAAAGGTTCTGTCATTTTCCAATATTGATTCTTCGATGGTCGAATATCCTAACCCGTTCTCAGCCCTGGAAATGAAGAAAGTGAATTTTAGCAGCTCTTCATCTCCATAATATCCACCAGTCATAAAATAAGAAGTAGCATCCGTATTTGTATTGTCCCGATATCCATCAGAGGTAAGTTTGCTAAAGCTGCTCATGAAACCCCACCCTTTTTCATTGATTCCGGTAAAATGTTGGAAATTTCCTCTTAAGGTTTCAAAAGAGCCCCCACCTAATTGCATTTTTGTGAATGCTTCTCTGTTTCGTAGGTTCAGAGATTCAAAATTAACGGAGCCACCATAACTGCTAACACCATTGGATGATGTGCCAACCCCTCTTTGAACCTGTATACTCTCAAAATTGGAAGCTACATCAGTAAAGTTGGAAAAGAACACTCCTTGATCAATCATGTCATTTAAAGGGACACCATTTAGCGTAAAATTGATGCGTTCCTGATTGATCCCTCGTAACCTCAGTTGTCCATAATTTGCCATAGCTGTGCCTGATTCCGAGTAGGAATAAAGACCTGGAGTAGACTTTTCTATCAGAAAAATCGGGTGCTGTCCAACATAGACTTCATCAATCTGCTTCTTAGTAAAGTTGGTTTTAGGTACGGGCACATTTTCATCTGCCCGAATAGCCGTAATGGCAACCTCTTCAAGGCGCACCGTCCTCAAAGAATCTTGTGACCATGAGAGTTTACATAGCAACAACAGTGTTGCTAAACTTAAAATTTTCATAATTTATAATTAAAATTAAACCATTCGGAAAGCGGGGAACTCTCCATTTAGTTTATCATACAACCGGTTCGAAAACCGTCCCTACGCCGGCATTATCCGGATCAGGTTCTTGGGTATGATCTCAGCCGTATCACTCAAAATAATTCAATATCTTGAATAGGCACCCCTTGTTGAATGTAAAATTAATTTCAAAAAAGTTTGTTCAACAGGTCGGATACGAAAACTAGCAACAAAATACAGATAAATTTTTTCATATTAAATTAATGTTAATTTTGTGTGTCTTAAAAAAGAATAAATCGGTAGTATGGTTCTTTTATCAAGTGTATTTGTAGGATTGATAGGGCTTTATTCTTTATGTACGTGGTTGAGCAGAACAACAAATAGGTCTTAACCCGAAAATTCGGGTATTATTCGTTACTATTCAGCTGCCGATATAAAATATTATTTTCAAAAATGAATTTGATTATCATTATTATTGAAATAATCAACTCAGGAAATGATTTTCATA
>JBCCLN010000176.1:0-8413 GCA_039026865.1 Bacteroidota bacterium
AAAATCACCTCTACTCGCGTAAATCTCACTTAAAAGTTCTGCAGCATCCTTATTTATTAAAAGAACGCCCGCCTCAATAGCTGCTTTTTTTGACCTACTAAAATAATTGATTGCCGTTTGAAAATCACCCAAATCTTTATAAGCTCTACCCAAATTATTTAGCGTGTAGCACTCCCCAACTCGGTCTTCAATTTCTTCTTGAATGGATAAGCTCAGTAATAGCTCTTCTATTGCTAGATCAAAATTTTTCTCATCTGAATATATACCGGCAAGATTGGAATGCACATATGCGAGCATACTTCTATCGTTGACAACTTCAAATTGCTGAATTGCCAATCGGTAATATTTTTTTGCCTCTTCAAACTCTTCTGTAACCCTTTTTACCAAACCAATCTTCTGGTAACAATGAGCAATTACAAGCTTAGCTTCAATTCTTTGAGCAACTTCTAGACTATTAAGAAAGTATTCTGTGGCTATCTCATAATCTTCTAACCGATAATGAATAAGCCCAATATTCATTGTAGTGATGGCTTTCCTACGTTCCTGATTTCGCATAAAAGAGATAGATTTTTGGTAGTAATTGAGTGCCTCTTCGAACTGATTTTGATCCGAATAGATGTTTCCAAGATGATTATAGTTTACTACGATAGTCGCTGAATCGACTTGGCCTTCCATAGCTAAATCAATACCTTTCATGATAACTTCAATAGCCTCGTCCCACCTACTCATAGACCTAAGCGTTTTTCCTTGAATACTAAGTGCATCTAATATCAACATCCGATCATTTATTTCTCTGGACATTTTCTCAGCAAGCAAAAGCACTGTTAATGAGCTATCGTATATACTATTGGTTTCTAAAAAATCTCCAAGTGCTAAGTAGGACTTAATGACTCCTTTTTGATATTCTATTTCTTTTGAGAGTTCAAGCGCATCATTTAAATATGAGGTTGCTTCGTCAGGATTCTCATACTTTAATTCCTCATATAGCAAAAGATTACTTTTGATCCGATTGGAATCTTGAGCCTGAGTCTGTAATAAAAATCGCAACGAATCCACTTCATCTTGTGCAGCAAGAGAAAATGTGTATCCAAAAATGAAGCATATGAATAGAAAGTAGGTGGATTTTCTAGCCATGGTTGAATTTTAAGAACTATGAAGATAACCAAGGATGTACTAGAATAAAATTGGTCAGTTGAAATGACTAAGCATTTCATATTCAACGGCAAAAGATTTCTGATTATTCTTTAAGAAACTTTTTTAATGTACTTTGATGGATTAGTTCCGTATTTCTCGGTGAAGCATTGCGTGAAATAGGAGACACCATTGAATCCACAACTGTAAGCCACTTCGGCTACATTTATTCCATTGGTAGCCAACAAGTCAGCAGCGCGTTGCAGACGAATATCCTTAATAAACTCACTTGCGGAAAAATTGGTTAATGCTTTGAGCTTGCGATGAAGCTGCATTCGGCTCATCCCTATTTCTTTTTGAAAAGCCTCTACCGTGAACTCTGAATTGGACAAATTTCGATCGACTATTTCCAGCGCCTTCTTTATAAAGACCTCCTCAGGAGAGTCGATGGTAATTTTGGAAGGTTCCAATCGGAGAGTCTTTCCGTATTTGGTTTGCAGTTTTTCTCGTTGCGTAATTAAGTTTTGAATTCTTATGAGTAGCTCTTCATTATCAAACGGCTTGGTGAGAAAATCATCGGCTCCTTTCTTCAGGCCATCTAGTTTGGTATCTCTATCTGCCTTTGCCGTGAGCATAATAATAGGTATATGGCTGGTTTTCTCATTGGCTTTTAAGGTGTTACACAGTTCTACTCCATCCACCTCGGGCATCATCAAATCCGTAACCACGACATCCGGTACCAAATTCAAAGCGTCTTCTATACCCGCTTTGCCATTGATGGACTCCATCACCTGATAGTATTCCTTTAAAAGGGATTGCATATGACTTCTCAAATCCGGGTTGTCCTCAACGATGAGTACAATTTTTTCTAATGCGTCGGAATCGGTTGTCTCCTGATTTGTCTGAATAGGTTTCAGGTACTCAATAGATAAAGAAGTTTCCGAGGCTTCCTTGGTGATCTGTTCATTGGTATAGGCGGATTTGTGGATCGGAAAGCTAAAGGTGAATGTTGCACCATTTCCAGGTTCACTATCTACCTCCAGGTCTCCTTTATGAAGAACTGCTAATTCTTTGGAAAGTGTGAGTCCAACGCCTGTGCCGGCGGTATTGGATTCATTGGCCTTATTTTGGTGAAAACGCTTGAAAATCAGTTCCTGGTCGCTTGGAGAAATTCCCTCACCTGTATCAGAAATGGCGATCAACAATTGTTCACCTTTGTGTATCACTTTGAGGATGACTTTTCCTTCCGTAGAGGTGAACTTGAAGGCATTGGAGAGGAGATTGTGCAGTATTTTCTGCACCTTATCTTCGTCAAAGTAGGCTTCTTCGGGAGCTTCACCAACTTCGGGAAGGAATTCCACTTTTTGTGCGACAGCCAACGATTCAAAGGAGGCGACCAGGACTTTAATGAAAGTCTTGAAATCTTGTTTTGCAACATGAAGG
Organism: Bacteroidota bacterium; assembly: GCA_039026865.1. Lineage (GTDB taxonomy): Bacteria > Bacteroidota > Bacteroidia > Cytophagales > Cyclobacteriaceae > Ekhidna. Next base: position 2,575 of record JBCCLN010000176.1, read on the forward strand.
TTCAATTCACCCGCTTCCAGTTTTGACAGGTCCAAGAGTTGATTAGTCAATTCGGTTAGCACAGTCGCATTTCTGTGAATTACGCTGAGTACTTCCTTGGTTTCTGAATCCGTATTTTTCTGCAACAGCTTTTGGAGGGGACTTAAAATGAGGGTGAGGGGAGTTCTAAACTCGTGTGAAATATTGGTAAAGAAATTAGTTTTCAAATGATCGAGCTCCGTAAGTTTAGCATTGGCCCTGGCTTTTAATTGGTAGCGATTGTAAATCACACCGATGAGTACGACAAGCAGAAATGCGGCCACAATAAGATAGTTTCGGAAATCTTCTTGTTTTTGAATTTCTAAGGTGGCTATTTGATTTTCCGCATTGAGTAATTCTATTTCTTTTTGCTTCTGTTCGTTTTGGTATTTTTCTTCTATTTCGGTAATGTTTTTTTCAGTGGTGGCAAGGGACATACTGTCGATCAATGATTGCACCTGTACCAGGTAATTGTAGGCTTTCTTGTAGTCATCCATCGCGGCATATACATCACTTAGCCTGTTTAAAACTGCGGTATTCATGATGCTATTTTCCAATTGGTCAAAGAGCGATTTGGACTGTTTGTAATACTCTTCAGCACTGAGATAATCTCCATTCTTTAAGTATGCCTGACCAATCTCGTAAGAGATGTACGCTTTATTACTCGGAGCCTTTATCTCCTCAATTTGCTTTAGGGCTAGTTTTAATTTTTGGATCGCTTGCTCGTGTTCATTCTTTTCTGCGTGAATTTTTCCGAGATGAGAGTTGACCATAGATTGTAACCGCTTGTCATCCACCTTTTTAAAATAGATCATGGCTTTTTCATAGTAGCTTCTTGCTACTTTAAACTCTTTAAGATTCATATTTGAGGTACCTAGTTCAAGATGAAACTTTGCTTGCAGTCTTAGACTGTCATAAGACTGATTAGCTATTTCAAGCCCCTGCAAATAATATTCAATCGCTTTTTCATGATTTTTCAGGGTTTCGTATGTGCCTCCAATATTCTTTAGCGAAGCGGCCTGCTCTTTAAAGTTGTTTTTATAGTAAGACAGACTTTTAAGATCAAATTCAATCGACTTTTCATACTGACTTCTGTAAAAGGCAGTATTGGCCAACATCATGTAGAAGCCACCAATTTCTACTGAATCAACAGGAGTCTTTTTTGCCATTTCAATGCCCAGATAAGCTACGGAATCAACTTCATTTAACCGCTGAAGAGAGGTAAGCACATCACATAGCCCAGATAGTGATTCCATAATGCCGTTTCTGTCTTCTAATTCATTAGCTATAAGCTGCGTTTTTTGGTAAAGGCTGAGTGCACTGTCATATTCGCCCCGCATGTCTAAATGTATGCCAAGGTCTAGGAGAGATCTTAATTGTCCAGGCTTGAAGTCCAATGCAGACGACAACTCAATTGCTTTTTCCAAATATCCATATCCTAGGGCCGGATCTTCCAAATGGAGCGCTACGTGAAGGTTTAGATAGGTGTTGGCCTTATTCGTATCTTCAGGAAGTACCTTCAATAGACTTTTGAGGGAATCCACTTTGCTTTGTGAAAAAAGCGCATTTGAAAAAATAAAAAGTACGCAAAGGATTAGAATGTTAATTTTACGCCACATGATTGATTCTTCTAAACTGTAATATAATCATCTCATGGCTAAGACCTGAACACAGGATTAAAAATTATCCTGTACATTCAATTTTACATTGACCTGGTATTCTTTTTGTAATTCAACAATAGGTAAAGGATGCTGCTAAGATGATATGGATCTTTACCACTTGACTGGCTAGCGGATTGATTGATTTTGTTTTTCAGTCATCTTTTATCCAACCGTTGCAGCCACGCCTTTTTTGACTTGTGACCATATCGAAAAGAGTATAATTAACTAGTTTCACGGTATAACCTTAAGCAAAAGGTGTTGCTCGTATAAACTCAGACTTATCATGGAACGGATGAAATGAAAAACAAAGGAGCGAAGTATTAAGGGGAGGGGAGCAGGACTATCGGAGCAATTTTTAATAGATAAGGTCTCATAAATAGAACTAAATAAGTTATGGACATCATCCAAATAGAGAACATTTTAACCACTCTTTACACTCAGAAGCAAGATGTTACCCTCGATGATATACCCGTTGATTTGCAAAAAGACTTTACTTCTTTTTTCATTGGAAAGACTTTTACCATAAAGAAAAACATTCCTCATTTTCATTTCCATGATTTTGAAGAGTGGTATAACAAGGTTGTTTATTTAGAGGGAATAACTAATTAGTGAATGAATCCCTTACTAACTAGCGACTTAAAAAAAATTGATTCCATTCAATTCAAGCTGGAAGATTGGGATTACGAAATGCTGGAAAAAGTAAAGACGGACTTCACCTATTTTTCAAATAAAATAGAGGGTAATGCGCTTACTTATGGAGAAACCATTGCCATCCTTAAGAAGGATTTAAAGCCGAAGTACAAATCCTTACAAGATATTTTTTCAATTAAAAATCATAAGAAATTTGTTGATGTACTCTTTGATAGTTACCATTCTGATCTATCACTTGATTACATAAAAGAGCTTCATTCAAAATATATGGAGAGCATCTTTCAGTGGGCAGAAGGTACTGGTGATAATTATAGCCCTGGCAAATTAAAATGGGAAACCAACGGAACGATAAGACCTAATGGTGAATATAAAACATACATGCGGCCAAAAGAGACCCCTGCAGAAGTAATAAAGCTTTGTGGTTTTGTTAACGACCAATTGAAAAATAGAAAAACCCATCCGATTATTTTAGCCTCTTATTTTCACCAAAGGTTCATTGGCGAAATTCATCCATTTGTAGATGGGAATGGACGGTTAGGTAGGATGCTTACTAATCAGATCCTATTGAAAGGTGGCTTATCTCCGGTAACTTTTGATTTGAACCAAAGTTCTAGGATTGATTATCTAAAAATGATGGATTCAGCAGTGTCAAGTGATGAATCGAAAATGCAGAACACTTACTTGTACTTCTCACAGCTAGTGCTAAATACATTAAATACTAAAATAGAAAAACGAAAAGACATGTCTTCAGGCTTATAAAAAACCAGGATAATACCTCTAGCTTCTTACGTTTCAACTCAATGCGCGGGAAATAATCAAAAAAGGGATGCCTTGGTGGATCGAACCAGCCTACTTCTAATGAGATGATCGAAAAGGCACGTTTCAATTTAATATTCTATTTTTAGCCATGAATAAAATACTTTGGATCGTCAGAATTGTTCCTACCCTTATACTTTTACAAACGCTGTTCTTTAAATTCACTGCTGCGACGGAGTCGGTTTATATTTTTTCAACCCTTGGTCTTGAGCCTCACGGGAGGATAGGTATCGGCATACTTGAATTGATTGCTTCTGTGTTATTGCTTATTCCTTCTAAAACCTGGATGGGAGCTGTACTCGGTTTTGGCTTAATGGCCGGCGCTATCTTTTCACATTTGACCCAATTGGGAATCGAGGTTCAGGGAGATGGCGGCTATCTCTTTATTCTGGCCTTAGTGGTTCTGGTCTGCTGTGGAGTTTTGATTTTGGTAGATAGAAAGCGTATCCCCATTTTAAACCGGCTTTTCAACTAGTTCATCAATGAATTAGAAGGCCCACCTATGCGAGTTCAAAACTAGGCTAGGAACTATAAAGATAGGTGTGCAGATATCCTAAACCGGTCTTTCCCGACGCTGCAATGTGATAGTCGTATTACAAAGCTCAATCATAGTATCAAGGTAAGTAGAGATCAATAATTGAAAACTTTTCTCCTATTTCGGTAAGAGGGGGTGGTAGTTTCTTTATTACTCCGGTTCTATCTCTGAATGGCGCTTTGAAAACGAAGTTAAATGTTGAATTAGCGTCCAAATACCATGTAACAGTATTTAAAATTTTCAGTTATGAATCGTTTACAGCTAGGCTTAATTCCGGCCTTACTAGGGATATTTCTATTGGCATGCGGAGATGATGATAATGTCGATATGGGTGATGACTTTACCAACAGTGATATGGTCACGGATATCGTGGTGAATGTCTCGCAGAGTGCGGCGGTAGCTACCTGGTTGGTGGCTAATAACGAAAGCACATGGACCGTAGAATACGGCGAATCCGGATTTTCGATTGGATCTGGGATATCAGGTACTGATGCCCAAAACCTGGGGCCTTTTGGCGTGTCCAAAATATCAGGACTCGCACCAGGGACAGATTATGACCTTTACATCACCGTGGAAGGTTCTTCTGAAACGGCCATAGCCAACTTCACTACATTGGGAACCAACGAATCTGTTTTTCATATACAATTGGACGAGAATGATTGCACGGTAGATATTGAAAATTCACTCGGGGTCACTTCTTCTTACGCCGAAAGTGTAAACGGTACTACACGAATTATTTCAATCAACGACATTCCCAGCCATAGGGTGGGTACTTTTCCTACGGATACCGACCGGCGGATCGGCAACCCAAATTCCATCAGTGAACAGAGCAATACCTATACTATGACCACAGAACCATCGCTATCCAATAGCTCCACCAGTGCGCAAGGCTGGGTAAACGGAGTGCTTTTTTCCGGCGTGGGTATAGAGGTGTACACCGCGGAAAGTTTTACCGGTTTTACCGGGGAAACCAACCGACAGTGGAACCGAAATGCTCTTCAATCTGTGGATGACCTGGGTCTTGATTGTAATAATGCCCACGTTCAGCCCACAGGTCAATACCACTATCACGGGTTGCCCTCAGCCTATGGCAGCGACCTGGACGTAGACGGTTCAGAGATGGTAAAAATTGGTTATTCGGCGGATGGGTTTGCCTATTACTATTTGTACTATGAGAATGATGATGGAAATATCGTACAAGCAGAAGCCTCTTATGAGCTCATAAGCGGTGACCGTGGCGGAGATGGCATTACCGCACCTTCAGGAGCGCATGATGGCGAGTATTTCCAGGATTACGAATTCGTAGATGGATCTGGAGATCTGGATGAATGTAATGGTCGTTTCGGTCCTACACCCGATGCCCCGGATGGAGAATATTACTATGTCGTTACGGCAGATTTTCCATCATTTCCACTTTGCTTCTCAGGTACACCTGATGATAGCTTCAGGTTTGGACCTTGATACACAAAATGATAAAATTTAGCTATCTCTGGTTAATACAATTCAGGGACAGCTTTACCCTAATCTTAGGCTTATGCTTCCCATAAAAAAAATAATATTTGTCGCTTCTGTCGTCCTGATCAGTTCTATCAGCTACGGACATTCACCTACAGAGATTTCGTTCCGATTTACAGAAGAAAATCAGAAAAAGTATTTACAGGTCCATTTAACGTCGATCACACTATTTGATATGTTGTATCACTTAAAACCCGAACTAAAGTCTAGAGAGTCACTGAATTTGAATCACTTTACGGCAGACTATGAAGCCTATTTCAACCAACACATCGATCTGCATTTAAATGGTCAGGATCAAGTGTTGGAATACGTGGAGTCTAACCTCATCATTCACGATGCCTCGATAAAATTTTTGATTCAGGATTTTGAGGAAGAAATCAACGAATATGAAATGTCCATAGGCGGCTTTGACTTTTATAGTAAACCCAGCTTTACGGTTCTATTCGACACGGAAAAGGTCATAGATGTTCATTTTCTTTCAAAAGAGGATAACACTTGTTCAAATGTAAGATCAGGAATTGCCTCTGAAGATGAGCGAGGTGGGCTTCTAATGTGTGTGTCGATCATAATCGGTGTCCCACTACTGATTTTGGTTGGAATATTTAGAAACAGGATGGTCTCTTTATTAAATGTATGAAGTTAA
>JBCCLN010000177.1:0-8366 GCA_039026865.1 Bacteroidota bacterium
CCCCTTTTTTCCAGCTGGTTAACGTTTCCCTGGTTTTCAAACCTATAGATAACGTAATTCGCACACTTGAGGGCACCTCTAAAAACCCACTTTCAATTATTTAGATGATCTATTTTCCTGATACTTCGTTATCAAAATACTTATTTAACGCCGCTAAACTCCGTTTTTGACGTCTTGTCTCAGAAAAAAATCTTTACCTCAAATTCTTGAGCTGAGTTTTTAGAGGTGCCCTTACCAAAAAAAGGGCGATTGAGTAAAGATTTTATACAAATTAAATAAGTCATAAGTTAAAAATTCCCCTTCCAAAAAGGGGAATAATACCTATAACAATAGCATCCTTTGCAAAACTCACTTTCGGCCTACGCGGCCCGGCCCAACCTTTCGTTACTCAAACTTTGAAAATCCTCATTTCCGTGCAGTAAACAGCGGTTTGAAAATTTTGAAAGTCTTGATTTGACCCAAAGTTTAAGTTTTGCAAAGGATGCTACTATTAAAAGTTGATGGTGTAAGAAATCGTCGGGAACATTCCTAATTGATTGGATTCCTCTATGGACTCATTTGCATGAGTATAATACTCCTGCACTACCGCCTGATTATTTGTTACATTCTGAATGTCGATTTTGAATTCATGTGTTGATTTTGGTCGATCTCTTCTGATTCCTATGGATAGGTTGGGAATAAATAAATCATCGGATCGGGCTGATAGTGGTCGGTCTTCCTGTCGCACCACATCGCCTTCAGCAATAGACGCTTCCAGGTCAATCGGAGTATATCTATTACCTCCAAGCAAGGAAACCTTTGCATTGACAAATAAGACTTTGTTTTTATACGATTTACCTATGTTAAATTCTTTTCCTCCTATGAAATTAAAAATGTAATGGTTGGCAAAAGCAGTCTTGCGCTCCACTCCATCTTTGGGCGTATACAGCGAATTGAAGATGGATGCTGAAGTCAAGTAATAAAATCCTTGATTTAAATACTGCTCTAGAGTCAATTCTATTCCATAATTCCTTCCCGTCCCATCGTTTGTTAAGACTCTTGGATCGTATTCCTCTGTTTCGTTTAACAATGAGTACGTACTAGTCGGATCATCCTCAACCGGTACATCATAAAGGTATTGATAATAAACCTCAGATTTAAGGTGCGCATTAGGTCCAAGCTTTTGATCATATCCAAAGACTACATGTGCCGCTTTCGACATCTTTAAATCGCGATTAGGCTGAGAAATTGTGCCATCTTCATTTTCAAACCTCCACATGTACACGGATGGGGTTTCCATCTTGCTGTGTAGCCCCCCTCCAAATGTGAATGCTTTTCCTCTTGCAAAATCCCACCGCATCGCCATTCTTGGTTCTATTGAATAAGAATTATTCAGCGTTAAGCTATTAAAGTGAAGCCCACTGGTCATCGTCAAGTCTTTAGTAATCCGATATTTCCACGATCCAAAACTCTGAATTCTCTCGGTAGTTCCTTTATCGCTGAGCTCATTAACCATTTGCTCAAGCTCAAAATCATAGTTGTTTTGCTCTGCATTAAAGCCAATCCGATTGAAGATAACGCCAAACTCCACTTTATTTCTGGCGCTAAACTTCTTACCGAAAGTTGATCCAACTCTGACATAATTTTTTGTGTAATCGCCATTAAATGTTTCGTAAAAGCGATCATTGTCTTCATCGGTAGGTAATCGAGTATACCCATTTGAATTAGTCTTTGAAAGAGAAAGGAAGGATTTAAGGTATGAGTCATTGTCAATAATGAAATTGTGAATAAAGCCCATAGTCCCCATGTATGAATCAAATTGTGTTTTATCTAGGTTTTCTTCAGTGTCTTCATCTTCTGCAATGGTGTTAATACTACTTATTCCGCCCAATCCGAAGAAGGACAAGAAGTGTCTCTTGTTTATTGGCAGATAAATATTGTAAGTTAAATCCTGATACTTAGGAACCCCATCAAAGTCCACAATACCTGCACGATCAATCAAATCGAGGGTTGAATACCTGTAATTAGCTATATACGATCCATTAGTGGACCCCAGTGGGCCCTCCATGGCCAGGTCTATTCCTAGTGTACTTATTCCAATCGTTTTTTCTGTTTGATCATAATTTCCTCTTCTGAGCTTCATATCAAATACGCCAGAGAGTGCATTTCCATACTCAGGTGCAAAAGCCCCGCTCATGAAGTCTGAGTCACTCAGCATGTTGCTGCTAAGTGCATTGATTGGCCCACCAGTAGCACCTTCATTCGCAAAGTGATTGGGGTTGGGGATTTCTATCCCCTCCATTCGCCAAAGTATACCTTTTGAAGAATTCCCCCGAACAATGATGTCGTTATTACCCTCTGCTGAATTAGTAACACCGGCAAAAGCAGAAGCCAGGCGGGCAGGATCATTGAATGAACCTGCGAAGCGTTTGGTTTCCTCGACGGTAAAAGACCGGGCACTCACTAATGACATCTCATTAAGAACCTCAGATTTATCTTTCTTAGCGTTCACAATAACCTCTTCTAACTTCTCAAAAGACTCCTCCATGGTAATATTGAGGATCAATTCTTTAGAAGAATTGACCAAAAGGTTGGGAATAATTTTTTCTTCGTATCCTAAATAAGCAACTTTTAAGGTAACCCTGCCAATAGGGACATCACTGATCCGAAATTCTCCATTCACATCCGTGATATTACCCAATAAAGGATCAGAACCAATCACTACGATTGTGGCTCCAATCAGAGGTGAATTTGAGTCCTGATCCAAAATTTGTCCTTTTATATTCTGCTTTATCTCCTGCGCGTCTACAAGTGAGCAGAAGAGCACCAACCCGGAGAAAACCAGGTAGCGTACTAGTAAATAATAAAGATTTTGAGTTTTCATTTTATCTGTTTTTTGAAGCTGAGAAACTTCAAACAGATTTTACCCTTACAGCTTTTTCAAAAAAAATCAAAAACCTACCCCCAAAGAATATCCCACCCAAAATTGGTACCTATTATTAAGATAACTCCCCTCAAAAAGGGTCGCTTCAGTGAGTACCAGCTCTGGATTACCGGATTCATTCAATTGATTAGTAAAGAAGAAATTGATTGATGGACCTCCTTTCACAGAAAGCCGCTTAAACCATTTATAGCCCAGATTTAGATCAAGTCTAATGAGGTTGTTGTCTTCATTCTCCTCAATTTTTCCTTTTGCGAGGCTGTGCCAACGCAGCTCCGGATTTAGAAAGAATTTCTGCTTGGAGGAGGTATACCTTCGCGTCCCAAATCCACCTCCCAGTGACCAATAGCTTGAGGGATTGGTGCCGACGAAAATAAGGGAATAAAAATTCTCAATTCCCATTCTGAAAGCAAACTGATAAGGAATCACATCGGTTGATTCTATGGTTGGAGATAAAAACCCATTTTTTTTTATAATGTTGATTATCCCTAGGGGGATACCACTTGATACTGTATCGGCAACATTTACAATACCAAGCTGTAAACCTTTCAACTTCTTCGCAACATTGATCAAACCTGCGAGCTGGAAACCATCCATTTCTTTCGTGGTGTTGATGAAGCCGGAGAGCTGAAATCCGGACATTTTGTTCACATGGTTACTAAATCCAGCAACTTGAAAACCGGTCATCTCCCTTGTGAAATTGGTAAATCCAGCGACCTGGAGTCCCTCCACACTGTCTTTAGCTACATTTAAAAACCCTGCTGCCTGCATTCCTTTCACATAATCTCTCGATGTATTGATAAACCCACCCATTTGAACTCCTTTCACTTCACCGCCGACAGTATTCCCAAAGCCTCCAACCTGTACTCCTCTTGCTTCTTCTCTGTCAATATTATAGAATCCACCAAGCTCCACTCCTCTTACTCCATAAGAGTGGCCTGCAATAAGATTTAAAGAAAGCTTATTCTTAATCTGAGTACTTAACTTACGATTTGTACCTATGGAAGGGATTAAAGATAATTGGATCCAACGAGTATCCACTAAGTTTACGTTCTGAGCATTTTTCCTTACGGTCACTGAGGTGAAAACCCTTGCCATGCCACTTGAAAAATTCTTTACACGCTCCCGTATCATTAGCCTCTTTTTCACCGGGTAAATTTCTTGTTGTAATGTAATGGGCTTACTCAAAGCCAGGTCCTGGTTAGTATGAATAACTGTATCCGAATAAAACCGCTTGCTCAAGACGAAAGTAGCAGCTTTCAGATCGGTAGCAGCTTTTAATTCAAATCCTCCATCTTCATTAGAAAGGGTCGATTTAAGCGTATTGATTTCATAAATGGTAACATCTTTAAGCTCTTCACCTGTCTCAGCATCTTGAATGGTGCCTTTGATTTTATACCGTACTTTGTTCTTCTTTATGGGCGGGGCTTTTTGTATAATAATATAATCTCCTATGTTTTTCATTTGAAAGGAAGCTCCCAGTATTTTGCGAAGGATGGAAGTAGGTGTTTGCTCTATGAATGAGTCATTGATTATTAAATCCTGAGGTAGGATGAGATGATTAAAAGAAAGCTGCTTTTCTGTGGCGTTATCTAAACTTATGAGTGCTTCTGATATGCTGCTTTCACTAAATGTAATAGAAATTTTTTGTTCGTCAGTCTGGGCAAAAGTCAGTGATGAGGAAATGAGTAAGAAAAAGGGAAAAAATTTACCGACATCCATTTCCTTTCAGTGTGAAGCGCCCTTGGCTTTCTATGATCTCATAATTTAGGGTACTTGAAATGATCTCCAAAACAGTCTCGATGGATTCATTATCAAAGACTACGGTAAGAGAACATCCTTCCGTTTTACCTTCCAATTGGATGTCAACATTATAAGCAGTATTTATACTGTTAACCACCTCTTCTATAGAAGTCAAATTGAAAATCAATTTTCTATTTTTCCAAAAAGTGGAGAGGCCGGTTTTATCAACCTCTTCCAATAGTTCATTCCTATCCGAATCTACTTTAACGGCTGATCCCGCAGCTACTATTTTATGAAGATCGTTGTAGGATACCAAGATCTTCCCCTCCTCTACCTGTACAATCAGTGATTCATTATTTGTTTGTTGCACGTAAAATTTTGTTCCTAAAACCCTTATTTCCGCTCCGGCTGCTTCCACTACAAAAGCCTGTTCTTTATCCTTCGACACCTCGAAATAGGCGTCTCCGCTTAGCTCAACCCTCCTTTCATTATTCTGAAAAGGTGCCACATAAGAAATAGAAGCGCCTTGATTAAGTAAGATCAAAGAATTGTCTGGTAAAGAAACCTCTCTAGTGCTTTGAGCACTTGCCAGCCGAACGGTTAAGGGTTGAGTTTGAAGATGATAAATGGCGAAAGCTGTAGAGATCACGATTAAAACACTTGCTGCATATTTCAGAAAAGGAGATAAGCTCGGAGAAGCAGATACGATTGACTTCACCTTATTTGCGCTCGCAAATTGCTCCCATGATTGATCAACTTGGTTGGTTGTCTTTTGATAGTAAGCCAATCCTTTAAAATCAAGAAATTGGATTCTCAAGTCATCAAATTTTTGTTGATTTCCAGGACCTTCTTCCCTCCAGGAATCAACTGCTTCCTGATCTTTCTGAGAAAGTTCTTTTCGAAAGTATCGGTAAAGCACTTCTTCTATGTCTATATCATCATTTTCCAGATTCACTCATTTATTTTTCGACACCTAACTTAAATTCTACCCTTACAAGCTTCTACCCAAAACACCAGCGAAAGAACGAGAAAGTAAAGCAAATAGGAACCTAAAACTTCTCTTAATGCTTTTAACGCACGGCTCATTTGGGTTTCCACTGTTTTTACAGAAAGATTAAGCTCTTTGGCTATTTCACTATATTTTTTATTTTCAAACCGACTCAATTCAAAAATCTGTCTTCTTTTTTCCGGCAGATCATCGAGTGCTTTATTTATCTTTTCTTGTAGTTCATCCATCTCCAGGAAAGCTTCTTGCTCTATGAAACTTTGACGGGATGTTTCGGAAGCGTGTTCTTTTTTTACTCCTTCATGCCTAAGATGGTTGAGGCAGGCATTTCTTACGGCTCCGAAGAGGTAAGATTTTTCATTTGTGCGGATGTCCAGATTTTTAGCATTATTCCAAACCTTGCTGAACACTTCCTGTACTACATCTTTAGCAATATCACTATTTTCTACGTATTGAAAAGCAAAACCTACAAGCATAGGAAAGTATTGCTTATATAACACCTCAAATCGAGCAGGGTCGCTGAAAGTGGTCTTCAATTGGTGAGATTATTTACTACGCTAAAGTAACCGATTCTACGTACTGATATCTCCACTTTGATTATTTTAGATATAACATGCCAGCAACAGATCTAGCAATCCTCCATCACATTAAGCGTTTTGTTTCCTTGACAGAAGAAGAAAAAGAAGCATTTACAGAAATCGTTGAGGAGCGCAGGATAAAACGGCGATCATTTATCGTACAGCCAGGATTTGTATGCAAACATCAATCACATGTAGTTAATGGAGCACTTCGTTCTTACTTTATCACTCCCGATGGAAATGAGCATACCATCGCGATTGCCATTGATGACTGGTGGATAAGTGACTTTTACAGTTATACCAGTCAGACCCCTGCATATCTTTACGTGGAGGCGCTGGAAGACAGCGTCATTCAACAAATAGCTTACGAACATGTGGAAAGAATATGTGATCTATATCCACGCTTCGAGCGCTTTTTCAGAATCGTGGCGCAGAAGGCTTTTGCTTTTTCTCAACGAAGAGCGCTTTCCAACATTGGGAAATCCGCAGAAGAACGATACATTGAATATGCAGAAATGTACCCTCAAATTATTCAGCGAGTACCCCAATATGTGCTTGCTTCTTATTTAGGTATGACACCAGAGTTTCTCAGCAAAGTGCGCAAAAAATTAGCGTCAAATTCTTGAACCAGTTCAAGATTATTTCCTGTCCTACTTCATTTTCTCAACCATCGCCTCTTAGCAATTTTGTGCGAAAGAGTACATATTATGAACACACAAAAAACCTTATTTACGTTGGCCAAAGTGATACCAGTTGCGCTTATGATTGTTTTTGGATTCAATAAATTTTTAGGTTTTATCCGGTTAGAACCCTTTGCTGATGAGATTGTGCAAACCTCCCTCGGTATAATGTTCACCAAAATCAGTCGCACTTACTGAAATAATTGGCGGTTTACTACTAAAATACGATAATTTCAAAAACCTAGCAGGTTTTCAAAACCTGTCTAGTCTTTGAATACCTCTCTTTTTTACATGAAATGAGCATCAACTTAGCATCCAAACAGAGAGTGAATAAGGTGATGGGATTAATATATGCAATTAAAAATAGACTACATACACATGAAAATATCATTTATAGGCATTGGAATTATGGGTAGTAGGATGGCTACCAATTTACTACAATCGGGGGTAGGTCTCACGATTTATAATCGCTCTGAGGCACCACGAAAAAAACTTAAAGAAATAGGAGCCAGAGAAGCCACTTCACTAAAAGAAGCTTTGTCTGATGCAGATATCGTGTTTACCATGCTTTCGAAACCGGAAGTTATTGCTGAACTTATGCTTACTGCAGGATTGCAGGATATGAAACAAAATGCTCTTTGGGTGGACTGCTCGACGGTGAATCCTTCATTCACTCAAAAGGCATCAAAAGTGGCGAAGAGAGAAGGTATACGCTATCTGGAAGCCCCTGTGGCAGGGTCTTCTCCTCAGGCAGAGGCTGCTGAGCTGGTGATCTTGGTTGGTGGAGAAGAAAGAGAGCTTAATGAAGCCAAGCCGTACCTTGAAATGATGGGGCAAAAAGTGCTTCATCTGGGTGCTGTGGGCAAAGGGGCATCTTTTAAATTGGTCATTAATGTAATGCTTGCAACAGGTATGGTAGCTTTTGCAGAAGCGTTAAAGTTTGGAGAATCTATGGGGCTTGATAAAGAATTTCTACTCAAGACGATTCCAAATTTAGCGGTCTCCCCACCTTTTACGAAAATGAAAGCTGAGGTGATAAAAGAAGGTAACTATCATCCTCAATTTCCACTAGAACTACTTTATAAGGATTTGCATCTTGCGGCACAGACTGCCTATGAAAATGATCAAGCGCTTCCGTATGCTACGATGGCTAAGGAACTTTATGCTATGGCAATGAACCAGGGATTGGGCAGGAAGGATATGGCGGCTGTCTACAAATTTTTAGATAAATAAACCGTTCCTTCAACAGACTAACCCGAAAAATTCGGGTGTTATTCATTGAGATGAGGTAACACGTGGAATAAGAGATAATTGATTTCGAATGGGGTGCCAAAATCGTTCCCCAAATTTGAGGAATCAAAAATCCTTCAGTATGAATATTAAACTATGGTAAATCAATTACTTGAATCAAACCGCCACTATTTGTGGTGAATAATGAG
>JBCCLN010000178.1:0-8325 GCA_039026865.1 Bacteroidota bacterium
ATCCTCTTATACAGAGAACAGGCGGCCATACTCCTTAGCAAGTAAACCCAGACCGTAAGTTCTGAGTTTTATGTTTTACAGCAATTCCTTTTCCTCCAGTACATTTCTCAACTTAGCATGATCTTCCCAAAACCCATCCTTAATGCTTTTCATTACCTTCTCAAAATCCGGATGGCTTTTTACAGGTTCGATCAATGGATCTATTTCCATGAGTAGAAACCAATACTGTATATTCCTCAACTTTGAGAACTCTTTCAATTGGGCCATCGCTTCATCTACTTCACCTAAGTAAGCATGCTTAAAAGCCATAATAGCGCTTTGGTGTCGTTCTCGATATGCAAAGGCCTTCTTTTCGTCTTGTTGCATGAGAGAAGTATATCCCGCTATATCAGTGAACATAATGGCCGCCAACTGGCGCTGTCTGGTAGATAACCCGCCCCCATTATTTTCAGCATCTCCTTGCTTCCCTACCTCACCCGGTGGATACCCATAATACTCTCTGAAGCATTTGGTAAAATAAGAGGTACTGGCGAAACCCACTTTGAATGAAACTTCTGAAGCCGTCAAAGAAGTCTCCCCAAGCAGCTCCATAGCTTTTTTCAATCGAACCTGACGAATGAATTGACTCGCAGAGATCCCACTGCTTTTTTTGACCTTTCTCAGCAAATTCGAGCGACTCATGTGCATGGCTTCTGCCAATTCAGATAAAAACAGCCAAGTCCAACGGTGAGAAAATGGCAGTAAGAATGAGACAAAAACAAGACTTGCGTCATAATTTATACGCTTGCGCCATAGTTTTCATCCTGTCCCCAAAGCTTATACACTCCGCAACATAGCTGCTATGAAGCTGAATAGCCTTCTACAGACCTTTGCTTTATCAAATTTTTTTAAACACAAAAACAAAACATCATGAATCAGTTAAAAATGAAAACCGTAAAAACAATCTGGGCGCTTAGTCTAATCGCTTTTCTTTTTCCTGCATGCTCACAAAACCAAACCGACTCAAAAAACACTCAGGCAAGCAGTACAGTGCAAGCTCCGGACATAGACATTCACGCCGCTGTATTATATGGGAACCTTAAAGCCGTTCAACAGCACATTGAAGCCGGAAGTGATTTGAATAGCAAAGAGCCCATGGGTGGGTCAACTCCATTGATCTCTGCCATCACTTTCAACCATGCAGAAATTGCAAGTGCATTGATTCAAGCCGGCGCCGATCTTGAAATACAAAATAACGATGGCTCATCTCCTTTACACGTGGCGGCCTTCTTCTGTAGAATAGAATTGGTACAAATGCTAGTGGATGCCAAAGTGGATCAAAGCAAAAAGAACAACTTCGGCGCGACTGCCCTGGAAACGATCAGTGGTCCATTTGCTGAGATCAAGCCTATTTACGAAATGATGCAAGCACAATTAGGGCCGTTAGGTTTAAAGCTCGACTTAAAAGAGATCGAGAAGAACAGACCAGTGGTAGCTGAAATTTTGAACTAATTCACCACTTAAAATCATAAATGCCAGAAATCATGAACATTGAAAGAAGATACGACATCGATTGGTTGCGTGTAATTGCGATTGGACTGCTCCTCATCTACCACATAGTCATCATTTTTCAACCCTGGGCCGTATTCGTTGGCTTTGTGCGAAGTAATGAATTAATGGAAGGTCTGTGGACTCCAATGACTTTGCTAAATGTGTGGAGAATTCCTCTATTGTTCTTTGTTTCCGGGATGGGAGTGTACTTTGCCATGCGCAAGCGAAATGTAAAGCAACTCCTATTGGAAAGAGGAAAGCGAATCCTTTTACCTTATCTCTTCGGTATCGTAGCGGTAGTTCCTTTACACTTCTTCATCTTTCAGGATTTCTACGGCCAAAACATGAGCTACTTCGCACACCCGGCACATTTGTGGTTCTTGGGAAACATTGCTATCTACATTTCAATCCTATTCCCCCTGTTTTTCTACTTGACGAGAAAGCAAGATGGGAAGTTTAGAAGAGTATTAAGTCAAATCATGAGTAATCCTCTGGGACCTGTGTCCATCTCCATCTTCTTCGTAGTTGAAGTAGTATTAGTAAAACCAGACATCTTTTCATTGTATGCCCAAACAGGGCATGGTTATGCTATGGGCTTCTTGGCCTTCTTCTTTGGGTTTATCCTGGTGTACGTAGGTCAACCCTTTTGGAAAACAGTATTAAAGTGGAAAGCCCTATATCTTGGAGCAGCCGCCCTAATGTTTACGATACGTTTTACCGTAAATAATACGGCCGGACCCAACTTCTTGATGGCCATAGAATCTAATCTGTGGATCATGAGTTTGTTTGGCTATGCTTATCAATACCTGAATCGACCCAGCAAAGTCTTGACTTACCTGAGTAAGGCAGTGTACCCGATTTACATTACTCACATGTTTGTACTTTATGGAGCCGCCTGGTTGATATTGCCTTTGGAGATTCCGGTAGTTCTACAATTTGCGTTTATTGTTTTGATTACCAGAGCAGTATGTGTTTTGCTTTATGAATTGATCAGGAGAATTCCAATCCTTAGAAATGCGTTTGGCATAAGTACCAAACCAACTATCGGGCGCAAATTGGTAAACGATCAAATTGCCGTAAACCCTCTTGAACAATTGTGAAAAAATGAAAGTTTCGACGGAATAACTATCAATGAACTTCTAATCTTGATAACAGATAACAGCTTCTATTTGAATGCAACATCATTTATGTGAGAGCCCGATTGCTTTTATGCCAATCTTTCATTTATTTACTTCATATTCTATGAGTGATAAGCAGCGGTATTGAAATCTATATTTCCAATATTTTTTTTTATTTTTTTATTTACCTGCAACGGCGAGCTAACCTTCGGGCAATCTATCAAATCTGATTTAGACCGGATAAGGAATAGCAATGGTCACGAGAAATTCAAGAACATCACTGAGTTTATCGACTCTCATTTTCAAAACGGCAATGAAAAAGCATTTAACCTCCTAGAAGAAGGTAATCGTTTAGCACTTCAATCTAGGGATACCTTAACCAATCTAGATTACTACTTTTATTCTGGGCTTACCTATAGATTTCATGGTGATTTAAATGCGGCATGGTCGGCCTATGCAGAGGGACTATCACAGGCTAAACATTATGGAGATACTGTTTTAATAGTAAACTTTTTAAATCAATCGTCAAAAATCCTAACGACTAAAGGTGAATTTGATAGAGCGCGAGAATATGACTCTCTTACACTAACGTACGCCAAAGAAAGTAATGATCTAAATGGAACGTATCTTGCCAAAAATCATGTAGCGATTACCTATATGATGCAGGGACAATATTTACAGGCACTTAAAATATATGATAGTTATTTAGATCAATGCCCAGATTCTGTACTCTCGTGCTGGGCGGCCAAGGGGCAACAAGCGGTAGCACTTAATCGCACTGGCAAACCGGCACTTGCTATTGAGAAGTTATTAGTTATAAGTAAGCACTATTCTGACGAAGGTAATGCAATGTCAAAAGCTTACACTGATCATCATATAGCTTTCATACTAGATGGTATAGGTTTACACGGAGAAGCTTTGGACTATTATTTAGGGGTCAGGAAGTATTTTAGAAAACATTATAACAAAGAGCAACTTATTCACCTAAACAAGAATATAGGAGTGCTCTTTTTGGAGCTGGGAATTTTGGATAGTGCAATTGTATATTTGGCTAAATGTCAAAACTCCATAGATCAAAACTATAAGGATGTTTATTCTGAGGTAGTCTCTGCTTTAGGTCGTGTAAGAGAGGAACAAGGTAATTACAAAGAAGCTAGTGATTACTATCATCAAGCACTAATGCTCAATAAGAAGTTAGAGGATAAGCTCGGTCTTGTAGAAAATTATCTAAACTTAGCTTCACTCGACCTGAAAAATGGTTTTGTAGATTCGTTATTTCAACGAATGAGGCATGCGACGCCACTGATTGATTCCAACGGCCTAGTTCAGGAGAAACTGAGGGCGTTGATCCTTTACAATAGCTTATTTGAGAAACAACAGCAAACAAGTAAAGCTGACTCTATCTATCAAATATTAGAACTTTTAAAACAAGAGCTGTTACCTGATGACAAGAAAAAGAGTATTGACAGAGCTTTAATTTTGGAGAAACTCAATGAATCTGAATTTTTAAACAAAAGTAAAATTCAATCCGCAGTTAATCAGCCAATCTATCTCGATAAGAAATGGGTTATTTTCGGGCTCATAACCGTCACTACGATCGTACTGAGTGTATTAATATTATTTCAGTTTAATGGCAGAAGCAAAAAAGAAACAAGTGAGAGATTGAGTAGATTAACGGAAGAGGAATCGGATCGTATAGAAAATAAATTAGCTTCTGTCATACAAGAAAACAAACCTTTTCTTAATCCCAATCTTTCATTGACAGAACTGGCTAAGATTATAAACACTACAGATAAGAATCTGTCTCACTTTTTAAATCATCACTTGGAAATGTCGTTCTATGACTATCTCAATAAGCTAAGAATTGATGAGTTTTTGTGTCAGATTAATGGCGAGGAATACAAGAATTACTCACTTATTGGAGTTGCCTTGGAATGTGGTTTCAAGTCAAAAAGTAGCTTTTATAGAGCTTTTAAAAAGGAAAAATCGAAATCACCCAAAGAGTTTCTTGATTCTAAAAATACTAATCCATAGCCATTTAGTTTAACGTACCCATCAAAGTCTTTAAACAAAAGGCGGCATCGCCTTTTTAAAGAGTCCCACTGCTTCCAGAGGTTCTAAATAGCAGAAAATAAATCTTGTATTTTCCGATTGACCCAACATCATTGTTCAAAAAAAATGGCCCAATTGAAGGAACTTGAGTTTCTCATCGGAGATACGGCATAAGCTATACCATACCTAATTAACTGAGCATGAAAATAAAGCTGAAGAAAATTGGATTCATAATATTATCTATTCTATTGTTATCGTTGGTTTTAAATTTGATACAAAGCCCAATTACCATTGAAAACGAAGTAAATATTAATGCTTCAAACCATGAGGTATTTACTGTTCTTGCGAGTTATAAAAAGTTTACGGAATGGTCTCCGTTTTTGGTGACAGATCCCAAACAAAAGAATTGGATTACCGGGGAAGATGGATTGGTAGGTTCCAAGTTTCATTGGGAAGGAGTAGGTGAAGAAAGTGAAGGTTTTCAGGAACTAGTAAGATTTGAAAGACCTAACCTCCTTATAATGCAATGTGTGATATCAGTCCCTTTCGAAAGCAATCCAACTTTTCGATATGATTTGATCAATCATTCTAATACCACCACAGTCAAACAAAAGTTCACGATGCCCTCTTCTGTGCTTAATAAAATTATGATGGCGGCTTTTGGTGTTGTGGAAGAGATTTCTTCAACTAATATTCTTGGCTTAGAAAGACTTAAGAAATATGTAGAAACAAATTTAGCAGCTTCATGAATACGGTATTTGAATATCAGCTAGTAGAGGACTTTAAAAATCGAATTGAGCGAATCGATGAATCAGCCGAAGCGCTTTGGGGTAAAATGAATTTAAAGCAAATGCTGAAACACTGCATTGAAAATGAGAAATTAATGCTCCGTGAAAAGAAGCTTAAAGACGTTTTTATTGGGCGTCTTTTTGGTCAAATGGCACTAAAGTCTGACATAAAAGATGAGAAACCTTTAGGGAAGAATAGTCCTACTCATCCCGATTTGAAGATGAAGGGAGTAGTTGTTTTAGAAGATGTAGAAACGCTTAAGAGTGAATGGAAACATTTACTTGAAAAGTATCTTGATATTTCAACAGATCACTATAACGGATTTGTTCATCCGTTTTTTAGGAAAATGAATTATGCTCAAGTGGGTATCTGGGCCTCGAAACATATCAATCACCATTTAAGTCAATTTGGATTTTGAGAGTAGACTATTCAGATCAGTTCGCAAAACAATTAGATAGTACAGACGCC
This sequence comes from Bacteroidota bacterium, assembly GCA_039026865.1. GTDB lineage: Bacteria > Bacteroidota > Bacteroidia > Cytophagales > Cyclobacteriaceae > Ekhidna. The sequence continues at coordinate 5,958 of JBCCLN010000178.1, forward strand.
AATAGCATCGAAACCTATGCGCGATCTTTTTTTTCATCCGCTCCTAAATGGATCATAAGACTTTTTAAGTGCCGAAATACTATTGTCTCTTTTCTTGGTTTAAAAGGAAGCAAAATACCGAAGGATCGTGATGAAATAATCAGGAATTGTCAATTCAATTTAAATGATAAGATTGGTTTATTTCAGGTAATGAGGAAAACCAAAGATGAAATTATTCTAGGACAAAACGATTACCACTTAGATTTTAGAATAATTATTGGTAAGAAACTCGTTTCTGAGGACCTATCGTTATTCATAAGCACTGAAATTCAATTTCATAATTTTTTAGGGAAAGTATACTTCATAGTTATAAAACCATTTCATAGGCTTATTGCTCAAAAAATGCTTCACAATATGGTGAAGACGGCCAAATGTAGATGAAAAAAGTACCGAATGTTCTATCAGGGATCGTAGCTATCCTGTTTATCATTATTGGTTTGGTGCACACAGAAGTACATTTCAGGGAACTTGATAATGCAAAAGTCCAATTACGGCTAACGGCAATAGATGATTTGCAGCTCCTTGGTCAACCAGCCAATATCTGGAAGCTATGGCAAGGATTCAGCTTTATGATGGGAATATGTTTCCTAATCATCGGTATACTTCGTCTGCTATCTATCCAAACTAAAAACTTGAAAAATCAATTAATTGGTGCATTTACCATGGTATTTCTTTTGATAGTTGTGATAATTTCCGGAAGACTTTTTTTTAGTGCGTTTCAGATCTATGGAGGTTTGTTAGGGTTATTACTGCAGCTTTTAGGCATTATTTTTTTAGTTAAAAGTAGACGTCAGACGTCTTGAAATTTCTGATAATTACCGAAGGTTTAGCGTTGGGCTCAATTTTTTGTAGCCATGTGATCTCTATGGTTTTCACTGGTCTTTTAGCCTTTTCACTTCCTGTTACTGCACAAGTATTCAAAGAAAAGCAGACACGTCATAGATTCGCTCAGTTGAATCTTGGACTAGATTTCGAAACAAGCATTGGTGGAGAGTCTACCTATCTGAATTTAGATAATAATGAGTCTAACCTTCGTCTTGAAAATCTAATTAAGCCTCGATTTATAATAGGCGGGACTCATTTCTGGGGTCATGCTGATTTTTATTTAGCTATTCCATTCACTTCTCCTCTAACTCAAATCGAGAATCAAAACATACAACATTTGAGAGGTGTAGAGATCGCTTTAAAGTATTATCCAGTACAAATTGAGCATGGTAAATTCAGACCGTATTTTGGTATATCTGTAAGCCCTTTTTACTTTGAGCATAGCAATAATAATCTTAATTATAGTAACGGGCCTGAGCTATACTATACCAGTTATCCGCTTCTCTCAGGAGTAACATATAATCACAAAAAACATCTCTTTGAATTTGGGGTTGCCTGGAACTATCAAAGTGAAAGACGATATTTTATTTCGCGAGAAATTGAAAGTATCATTAGAACTCCTCCTGTTTATTTAAATATTTCTTATCGCTTGATGTTAGAAACAACGCTGTCTGCCGAGCGAGATTGGGAGTCAGGAGAAACTCAAAAGGTTACAAAAAGTCGATCTCAAAATGGAGGATTAAATGGCTTTTTTGTGGGATTGGGCCTCTCTTCTGTGTTTTGGCTTGGAGAAAGCAGCTACAATAAAAAGCAGAGACCCTTTATGGAAAAGTATGGTATTTCTATCATGCCTGATTTTTCATTGGGTTATTACCTGCATACACCTGATCTAAATATAAATCTTGCATATAGGCCATACAGAACTAGTTCAAATACCTATGGCGTTATTCAACGAGCCGAACGTCAATCTCTGGCATTTGAAATCACGAAGTACTTATTTGATTATTATGGATTTGATCCATTTATCGGGCCGGTAATCAGCTATGAAAACCTGGCATTCAAAGAGTCATTTGAAGGTTTAGCAACGATCAATATCAGCGAAAAGAAGGTAAGCTATGGGATTACGTTTGGATGGGACATCCGCCCAAACAGAATCCAATCAATTATATTACGAACCAGCTTAAGATGGTATCCCAGTCTGGATTTGTCAACGGAGGGTGATCAGAAAATTTCTTTTGATAACCTAGAGTTTAATTTCATTCAGGTCATTGGCTATCTAAATAGGTTCTAAAATAAACTGATCACTGAGATAGGGTAATCGGAAAGGAGTCCTTCTGCTTCCAATGGTTCCAAAATACCTTGAAAAGCATAGGTATTTAAAACTCAATGAAAGATCGTTGTCATGTGATTTTTAATTCATTTGCCATATTTCTACGGCTATCTATTAGGTCGTTCAACAAAACTAAAATGTTGAAAGTAAGCATTTGTCTTTTCAACTTGCTCA
>JBCCLN010000179.1:0-8324 GCA_039026865.1 Bacteroidota bacterium
ATCCGCACTTGCAATGTTTCATGCAGGAATCAGTGGCATGAAATATGGAAATTATATCTCAGATCACGACCTAAAGATTGGTCAAAAATTAGCATGGATTATGGCAGGGGGAGATCTCTCCGCACCAACAGAAGTTTCAGAACAGTACTTATTAGATTTAGAGAGAGAAGCTTTTTTAAGTCTCTGTGGAGAACCCAAAACCTTAGAGAGAATTCAAAGCATATTATTTAAAAATAAACCTTTGAGAAACTAAGATTCATTAATGACAAAATACCAAAAAATATGAACGCATATATCGTAGCAGGATATCGCTCCGCAGTGGGAAAAGCTAAGAAAGGAGGATTTCGCTTTTATAGACCAGATGATTTAGCTGCTGATGTAATTAAACATCTAATTGGTTCCATTAAAGATTTTGATGCAAAAAAAGTAGATGATTTGATCGTGGGGAATGCAATCCCGGAAGCGGAGCAGGGCTTGCAAATGGGGAGATATATTTCACTGCTGTCCCTTCCCATTTCAGTTCCGGGCATGATCATTAACCGGTATTGCGGTTCCGGGCTAGAGGCAATCCACTTAGCGTGTGCGAGAATTCATTCGGGAACAGCAGATTGTATCATTGCAGGTGGTACAGAATCTATGTCCTTAGTACCTATGATGGGATACAAAGCGGCCTTGAACTGGAAGATTGCTGAAAAACACCCAGAGTATTATTTAAATATGGGTTTGACAGCCGAAGAGGTGGCCAAAGACTTCAATATTTCTGCGGAAGACGCGAATGAGTTTGCAATGAAATCACATCAAAAAGCAGCTCAGGCAATCAAAGAAGGCAAGTTTAAAGATGAAATTGTTCCAATAAAAGTAGAAGAAACGTATGTAAGTGAAGAGGGTAAACGTCACACTAAAGAATTTGTAGTGGATACGGACGAATGCGTAAGAGAGGATACAAACATGGAAGCATTGTCAAAGCTAAGACCTGCGTTTAAGAAGGATGGTCAGGTCACAGCAGGCAATTCGTCTCCAACCTCAGATGGAGCAGCTTTTGTTATGGTGATGAGTGAAAAAATGATCAAAGAATATAAGTTGGAACCAATTGCACAAATGATCAGCTATGCAGCCGCCGGTGTGGATCCAAGAATAATGGGAATAGGCCCAGTAGAGGCAGTTCCCAAGGCACTGAAGCAAGCAGGACTAAAACAAAACGATCTTGATTTAATAGAACTAAACGAAGCGTTTGCAGCACAGTCTTTAGGAGTGATCAAAGGGTTAGATTTGGATATTGAAAAGCTGAATGTAAATGGAGGCGCAATAGCGCTGGGTCATCCATTAGGCTGTACCGGTGCAAAGCTGTCTGTTTCTCTATTCAATGAAATGAGAAAAAGAAAAAATAGGTACGGAATGGTTACTGCTTGCGTAGGTGGTGGTCAAGGAGTTGCTGGAATTTATGAATTCATGAATTAACACCTGTATTTTTCAATTAGCTCGTCTGGATTCCAAAGTCATACATATTCTTTCGGGCACCTCCAAAACCCCGAATTTCATAATGAAGAAATTATCCGTTAATGAGGATTATTCACCAAAAATAGTGGCGGGTTGATTCAAGTGATTGATTTACGGGTAGTTGAATATTCATACTGAATGATTTTTGAGTCCTCCAACTTGGGGAACGGTTTTGTTCATCTCATTCGAAATCAATTACCTCCTATTCCACATGTTACCTCATCTCAATGAATAACGCCCGAATTTTTTGGGTTAAATAGATACCTCTAGATTTACTTGAAATTACCGCTATCTAACCCTTTCTCTCTACTTTTCGAAGACCAACTGTCTTAGATTTCTGACGGGTATTAGCTCAAACGACTCAACGCCAAACCTTATTTTTCAGCGCATACTGACTAACAGCGGAGGAAAATCCAGATCTGCCAGGTATGAGGAAGAAAAGAGAGATATTACCTTAAAAACGCGAAAACTGATCAAAAAGAGGAGCAACAGCACGCCTTGAAAACCTGCCTTTTTCTGCCTTTTGCTAATTCCTTTATTAGGCCACTCAAATCGGTTACCACACAGAACAACACCTCCTCAATCCCTTTAGTTATTTCTCCTTTTCGAACAACTGATGCTTCTTTTGGGCCCTAGAGGCCACATTTGGTTGTTATATGTGTTTTTTCAACTTTCTATGTCCCAAAAATATCCGATTCGGTTGAAGATTGATTTTTAGTTTTTTAGTGCTCAACATAGAATTTTTTTTTATCATTTAGAATCATTCCAAATAAGAAATTTAGATTTGCTGAAATGGCTCTAAACTATATGCGGTTTTTGGTAAGTATTGTTTTAGCAATCTTTATTTTTTCTCTTGCAACTGCACAAAAGATTAGCATTTCAGGAATTGTTAATGATACTGATAGCTTACCTATTTTTTCTGCGACTGTTTCGATTCCTGAAATTTCTATCGGGACTTTTACCAATGACAAAGGAGAGTTTACACTTTTAGTGCCCTACGGGACTTTAACACTAGAAATAAGATCCCTTGGTTACAAAACAGAAACGCTGGTTCTAAGCGAGATTAGAAATCCTGAGAATTTCACCATCATACTGGAAGAAGATTTACTTAGCTTAGACGAAGTTGTTGTTACGGCGAAAAAAACACAAACTCTAGAAGGAACTTCTGTTTACAAAATAGAAAGCCAGGCTATTAAACAAGTGCAGGCCATGAATCTTTCTGATGTTTTGAGCTTGCTTCCCGGTAATGCTATCACACCTCCGGACCTTAATCAAGACCAACAGGCCAATTTGCGTACAGCCATTGAATCAAATGTGAATTCTTTTGGGACTTCTATAATTTTAGATGGTGCAGTATTAAATAACGATGCCAATTTTCAAGCAAAAAACCCGACAGTAAGCTTTAGTGGTGGCAACGCGACCGCAGGTAGTGGTGTTGATTTGCGAACTGTTTCCCTAGCAAATATCGAATCGGTTGAAGTGATTTCGGGAGTAGCATCTCCCAAGTATGGGAACTTATCTACAGGTGGAATTTTGGTAAAAAGCAAAGTAGGTGTATCTCCCTGGATTACCACGGCCAATGTAACATCAACCAATTATCAGGCGAGTGTTGTAAAAGGTTTCAGTTTAAAGAAGTACGGATTATTAAATTCCAATTTTTCTTATGCCTATTCATCAGGCAGTCCTACAGAGTTGAAAACCTATTACCAAACCTACAACTTAGGTTTAAGATGGAAGTTACCAAAGTTACCATCGGTAGATTGGGATCACTTTACATCGTTTAGAGTTGTTTATTCTGATGATGGCAATCGCCATGATCCTGATGAAGTATTCCGAGATGAAGCCGATGTGAAAAGCACCAACTATCAATTTGGGCTTTCGGGAGATATCAAACTATACTCTTTTTTCGAAAAGATTTCTTATAATTTTAATAGTTCAATAAACATACAAAATAGTTTTTTTGATGAGACCGTAGAAACGGGGCCTTTCCCAATCATTGAAGCCACAGAAAGTGGCACCTACAACACCACTTTTACGCCAAACATTTTCAATCAAATAACTCGTATTAATGGTAAAGTTATCAATTTTAATGCCCGGATAGGTGCCCAACAGTTTTTCGAAACAGGTAATTTGAGCTTCAGTCTTGAAACAGGGATCCAATACGACTTAAGCGATAATACAGGCGATGGTAGAGTGTTTACTGGAAATAATGTACTGCCGAGCACTGGTAGTGTTGATAGTTCATTAGGGAACAGAAGTACCAACCTGAGGGAAATTCCGGCTTCCAAAACCTTCTCGGCATATCACCAAACGAGTGTAAAAAAAAAGGGCAAAATAGTATACAACTTAATTTCGGCTTACGATATGACAATATGATTGAGCGTTACAATCTGTTTTCGCCTCGATTATCATTTTCATCCAAACACAGTCAGTTTAATATTAGAACAGCCTGGGGATTATCTTATAAAGCACCGGCGATGATTCAGTTATACCCTGGCAGAACGTACATAGATTACACCAATTTGAATTATTTTGCTGAAAATCCTAATGAGCGTTTGGCCGTGGTAACCACCTATGTGCAAGAACCAACGAATTCTCAGCTAAAACCGAATTACACTGATTTAAAAGAAATTGGTTTCGATTGGTCGCCATCGTTTTGGAACTTTCAATTTACCTATTTCAGAAAAGAATTGAGGCGTGGTATTCAGCATACCGACGAGTTGGTATTGCTACCACGCCAAGGTTATGAGGTGATTGATTCACCACCGAATCAACAACCTGCAGTTGCACCTATTGAAGGAGAGCTGACATATATTCCCAGAATTTTAAAAGTTTTCAAAAACAATTATAATGTAGATACGGATGGCGTTGAGTTTGTTCTGAGTGGATTAAAAATTGAACCCTCTAATAGTGAAGTTAATTTCAGATATAGTTATCTGAAAAGTGTGCGTACCAATTTAGGTTTCAACATTCGCAACCCAAATTTCGTGATTGGCGATAATACGGCACGCTTTGGGGTTTTTGAAAACAGCATTTTGCAACATAATAGAAGTTTTGGAACACTTACGTTAATCCAACACATCCCATCGCTACGTTTTGTGCTGACCCTAGCGACAGAGTTTAATTTTAAAGATTATCGTATCAACAAAAACGCAAGTCAACTCCCATATGCGTATTATGATATTGACGGGAATTTTATTCAAATACCTGAAGACCAACGTGATAGTGAGGAGTTTAATGATTTGATACAAGACCCAAGTGTTTTTGATCCCATCACTGACACACCATTTTATACCAATTTGAACTTACAGGTTCGTAAAGAAACGAAACAAGGTCATTCATTTAGTTTCTACGCTTATAACGCACCCTGGTATAATCCCGAATATGTACAAAATGGCAACACAAGACAACTCAATCAAAAACTACAAGTAGGCTTTAGCGCTACTATTCTAATCGAATAAATTTTTAAACTTAATGTAAATGTTATGAAAAGTGTAAAACAAACAAAAATGAAGTTTTTTACAACCCTATCCATATTTCTCTTGGCGGGAGTACTTGTTAGCTGTTCTGATGATGATATTGTAATTATACTCGGTAACATGAATATACAACTAGAATTGGAAACAGGTTTATCTGATATCCCTCTTAACGATATAAATGTACAAGCTACCAATAGCACGGATAACTCCGAATATAGTGTAACAACAGACGCTAATGGACTGGCAATTTTTGAAAATTTACCCTTAGGTAACTACGATATTACAGTACTTGAGGCCACTGAAAATTATACTATTAGTGGTTCTGCTACAGAAATTTCTTTGGTTGACAGTGAGATAGTTACGGAAACTATTACGCTTAGTGCAACAAATCCAAATGCTACATTGGTGATTAAAGAGGTTTATTCTACTGGTGGTTCATCTGCTGTTTTGATAAGAGACCAATTTATTGAAATTTTCAATAATTCTTTTGAAGTCATCTATGCTGATGGTATGTATCTTGCCAATTTATTTACACCTTCTACGGATAATTCAGTAGGAGACGGGCTTAGCGGTGAAGATGCAACTAATAATGTATATGCAAGAGATGTTGTGCAGTTCCCTGGTAACGGGCAAGATTACCCGATACAACCATCCAGCAGTATTGTTGTTGCTTTTAACGCTAGTGATTTTACAAATGAACTTTTATCGACAGGTATTGACAATACCGATGCTACAATAGAAATCTATTCTGTGGAATGGCTAGAGGCCAACGGAGGAAGTGGCAACACATTTTTCGATAGCAATAATCCAGATATAGAGGATATGACTAATATATATATCATGCAGCAAATTTCGGGATTCTATTCTATATCGCCTTCAAGGCCTTCTATCGCATTGGTAAGTGCAGATGCTTCAGTATCTAACAGCGATGTAGTTACCTACACAAATCCAGATATCACATCTCAAACATTTCCATTAGTTCGCATTCCAGTTGCTCAAGTTATAGATGGTTTTGAAACCTTAGAGAGTGATGATTTAGCTGATTACAAAGTGATTCCAGATAATGTCGATGCCGGATTTGCTGTGATTAGCCCGGATGGTAGCAACCCTTCTTTTTCTGGAAAAAGTGTGATTCGTAAAGTAGATGAAGTGGCTACAGCACGTTTTGGTAGAACCATCTTACTAGACACCAATAATTCTACCGTAGATTTTGAATCGATTGATGCACCAGACAAATATGGCTACAACAATTAATGACAATATATTTCAATTAAAAAAGAGGGTGCTTTTGGCACTCTTTTTTTTTCTTGTTGTTTGGTTTTCATGGGCGCAACAAGATTCCTTGTTAACTAACTTATCTGTCAATGAACGTGATTTTTCCTTACTTCAATTTAAAGAGCGTTTTCAACCAATTCCATCTTTAATTCATCAGTCAACCCTAAAAAAATATAACTTAGGTGAAGCGAAATATTTGTATTCCGAAGGTGATTTACAACATCTGCAACATTATAAAAAACAAAACGGCTTTGCTTTTCATACAGAATCTTTATCACCTCTAAGCAAGACAGGCTGGACACTTTTTGGAGCTTTGAGTTACTTAAATGTGCGTAAGGATGATGTAGACGCCAACCTTTCCTATGGCTCACAACTATACGATTCGCCTATTTATTTATTTCAGGAAGCGCGAGGTTTTTGGAATCATCAAAATTATAAATTTAGAGTGGATGCTGCCAACCAAATTACTGATAGGTTAAGCTTAGGCGCACACCTAAAATACAGCACTAATTTGTACTACAGAAAGATCGATACGCGTAACGAAACGGTGTCGTTACATGTGCCTATGAGGGTTTCTGTAAGTTATGAACTGAATCCAAAAAATATCTTTAGTGCTACATTAGGTTTAGAATACCGAAAGGCTGACTTACAAATAAATAACCGATTTATGACCAATAACTCAGGTGCTGAATACATTGTGTATCTCAATACAGGCTTGGGATCTTTTGTAAATGGTTTCGGAAATAGTGCCCGTTTTGAGACTAAGGGAAATATTCCTGAATTTCAATTGCATTGGTTGTATAAATTCACCAACGCGGACATTAGTTTACTTTCGCAAACCAAATTTGGAAATGAAGAATGGTTGGACCAATCCATTACCAGAACCGACCTAAATAATACTTTAGCCGAGTACCATTTTACAAAACAGAAATTTACCATTCATTATAGTTACTATTTTTCTAAAAGCACACTGGCGGTTAATCTAAAAACCAACTATCTAGATGGTGAAAGTCAGTTTTTTAACGAAGTAGCTTCGCAGTTTCAAAATAATTTTTATGTAACAAGTTATCAAGTTTCCTCAGAAGTGAAATTAATTACGGCGGATGCATTCATAAATCAACTTGGATTAGGAGTCGTATATGAAAACAGAGAACGCTTAGATGTGAATTTCGGTTATCAGTTTGATAATTCCTATATTCATCCATCGGTAACTTTTGGCTTAAATAAAACGGTCACTCAGTCAAGCTCTTTATTCTCAAAAATGGTACTCAATTACTATTATCCGTTAGCTATAAATCACAATCCGTTTGTGGCAAATAATGTTTATGTGGATTTAATAGGAACTCCTGTTGCCAATTATTTAGAAACGGAATCTTTGGGTATTGATACACATTTAGGTATTCAATATGAGTTAAAGGATCAAAATCTAATTGAATTCAACTTCATTGTCAACTACCAAAAAGCTTTGAACAGCCCAATGAATAGTTTTGATAATACTGATTTTTTGGAGATAGTGATTGGGTCTAGGTTATACTTTTAATTAATAAAAAGGTTAAGCATGTATCTGAGCTTTTTCAACATCAGATTTCTATAAACCGTATTATGTTTTTGTTTATTATTTATCTAACACCTTATCAATCCCCATAGATATTACTCTGTTTCGTTCAACTGAGGCTCCATATTGGGCCTTACAGACCACACACGACGCCTTATTTGTTAGTAGCTGTATTTTTCAATTTCATAATTTCTGTTCTTATCTTGTCCATTGGCAAGTAGATAATATCGTTTCCATCTGAAAATAAAAATTGGTCTTTATCTTCTTTTATGTAAGGATTCCAGCCATACGGCAGAGATTCAATTTTTTGAGGCTTAGACCAGTTGGGGGATTCAAAATCACTTAGATTAAAGCTTATAAAAAATCCTTGTTCAGATTCTTTGTGTGCTCTGAATGTCGATCAAGGGCACAAGATAGTTAGTTCTTTGAAGATCGACAATGCTGTAGTTGAGATGAGAGAGGACTGATTTTTTTTCTGTCAGTTCGGCCTTTCGGCAAGGAGAGGATAGGCTTACTTG
>JBCCLN010000180.1:0-8281 GCA_039026865.1 Bacteroidota bacterium
AGGCGCAAAGCCAGATTAGGGCCCAAAGCAGCTAAATGTGCGATGGCTCGTAAAATGGCGATCATCTATTTTCATATGAGGACTAAAAAAGAAGCGTTTAATCCCGAAATATTTCGGCTGAACCAAACCAAATTTAAAGAAAAACGAAGTAAAAGCCTTGAACAACAACTGGCTGCCCTAAAGAAGGCTGCTTAAGGTGGGTATAAGGTGGGTTAATCATGTTTTTTCACACAGCGGCAACTAAGCTTATGATTATTTCCGATCACTGAGTGGTAAATTTCTCCTGAGTCTTTAATTATAGTAATTATACCGGCAGAATTGTTTCCTTTTAGTTCATTATCCCACCAGTTTCCACTTATAGTGATGTCTTTGAAAATATGACCTGGCTCAGCAAAACCTCCATACAACATGTGCATATCACTTTCTTGACCTTCAATCAAATGTTTGCCAGCCTCATGTCTTCCTCCAAAGAAAGTGAACAAATAATTCCACTCTGTTATTGTTGGAACATGCCATCCCTCGGGACATGCCTCATTTGCGGCCTTATAATTGTACAAACGTCCGAACTTTTCGCAATAAGCTTCTGTGTCTTTATAACAATAAGAGTTATCAACCGCATACGCAACATTTTCTGCAAACCATGTTCTCTCTATAACCGTATCATCCATTCTTTTTTTAAAAGTAATGGTTTTATACTCTTGGCCATCCCTAAGGTCAATAAATTTTCCTAACTTATGATCGAAATCAACCAAAGCCTGACAAGAGGTTGAAGTAGAAATAACACAAAGCAAAACAGTTACTATCCAAGGTTTCATTTCCGGCAATTTTTTGGGTGAAATATAATTAAACGAATAGCGTCGCTTTAACGATATAGGTTTCAAATACAGCAATAATAGCAGATAACCGTGATTTAATATTGAATTAATTTCAACAAACGCCAACAAATCCATTTCTTCCGGTGTTTTCATTATTAACTAAATACTTAATAAAAATCAATATACATGGAAAATGAAACTAAGACTTGGCCAGATCTGGCTATTGGACTTTATGATAAACTAACAGGAAGAAACGCTAAAATCACCTACGATTTTGAAAATATGAATGTAAGTGTCCCAAGTGGAACGAACGCTAATGAATCTGCTCAGTGGAAACTAAATGGTAAATTGACTATTTCAACTTCTGAAGACTGATGCTACGTCTAGATGGGCATTTAACATTTCAATCCGAAAATGAGTCAATTGAAATCATTAATGAAGGACAAGATTTACTCGTAAAATTTTCGGATTGGAGCATTCTTATGGGTTGCATGAGTGGTTTAAATAGATATAATGTTTCTTTATTCAATTTAAAAAAACAGGCGCTGCATATTAATCAATTGATTAGTATTAAGATAGATCAATCAACCATATTCAAAATTGACCGTGGGAAGATTAGTGGTTACAGTTTTTCTACTGTTTTGAAGTTAGTTGCTTATTATGTCAGATCATTATTTAAATGATTGAAAGAATAAAGCCTGAACCAGGTCAGGAGTCGGTTTGGGATTACCCCAGACCTCCTGCAATAGAACCTGTAAATGACCACATAAGAATTTTTTTTGATAACAAAATCATCTTTGATGGAAATAGTTCTTTCCGAATCTTGGAAACCAGTCATCCGCCTACTTATTATTTACCATTAAATAATTTCAAAAAAGGCTTGTTGATACGCACCAATCAGAATTCCTATTGTGAGTTTAAAGGGAAAGCACACTATTATCATATCAAATCTGATGAGAGAATATCCGAATTTGCAGCATGGGGATATGACCATCCACATAGAAGATATCATTCAATAAAAGATCATATTTCTGTTTACGCCAATAAAATGGATGGGTGTTTTATTTCAGATGAAAAAGTGGCTGCTCAGGAAGGCGATTTTTATGGAGGGTGGATCACTGCAAGAGTTGTAGGCCCTTTTAAAGGAGGTCCAGGAACTCTAGGTTGGTAATCTTAAGAAAATTTATTTTTCAATAGTTGATAAACTTCGTGTACTGGTAAGCCAACCACATTGTAATAAGACCCATTTATCCATTCGATTCCTATTAGTCCAATCCACTCCTGAATTGCATAGCTTCCTGCTTTATCCATAGGTCTATAGTTCTGAATGTAAAATTCTATTTCCTCATCTAAAAGTGATTTGAATTTTACTTGTGTTTTGCAAGAAAAAGAGTGTTGCGTCTCTAATAAGCTAATGCAAACTCCTGTGATTACTTCATGTATTTCTCCGGAGAGAAGCTTTAAAGTGTTAATAGCTTCCTGTTCATTTTTCGGTTTACCTAAGATTTGGTCGTTAAAAACTACTATGGTATCCGCGGTGAGAACAAGCTCATTTCCTAATGTTTTTCTATACGCATCGTTTTTACCTATTGCCAGAAATTCAGCCACTCTTTCAGATTCCATGTCTTCTGGAAAAACCTCTTCGAAAGGAACGGTCTTTACTTCAAAATCGAATCCTGCATCTTGAAGTAGTTGTTTTCTTCGTGGAGAACCTGAGGCCAAGATTAGTCTACTGGAAAGCCGCATCAAAGAATGATTTAAACTCGTTTTCTTTTATAGATCCAAATAAGAAACCACAAATTACTTTAGGATAGAAATAGGTACTTTTCTGAGGTAACGTATATCCACTATAACAAACCTTCTTCACCGTATTCATAGATAGTTCTTTGGTTATAATGGCACATTGTGCTTCTCCATTACTCACTTGATGAAGACACTTAGCGAAATTCCGCTCGAAGTGGATATTACGGCTTCCTCTTTGATACTTACCATGAATACCTAGGCATTTTTCAATTATAAAGTAGTGAAGTACCGTAAGGTCAAGTTCTTTAATTTCCTGGGGAAACTTCCATTCCATTGTTTCAATCATTTCTGGCTTTAGTCTTACTCTATATGCGTTTTTACCGATTAGAAGTCCAAAAGCCCACTTCTTACCTAAAATGACTTCATTCACATCACTTACTTCATCAATGATCTTGATAAAGAAATATTTCTCAAGTTTTTTCAAAAGATATTTTTCCTCAAGATGTTTAACCCCTACAATTACCCGGTGAGTAGGTAATATCCTAAGATCGTTAGTTTCTGTGTTAGTAAAATACATTAGATGATAATTGTAACCTTCTGTACCTTTATGGTGAGGATTGTTCTTCTCTCTTTCTTTTTTATGTAGAAGGGAACCTTCATACCTATGGTGGCCATCGGCAAGGATTATTTGCTTTTCTCTGATGATCTCTATTATTCGTTGGATTACGTTCGCATCTTGGATGATTCCTAAAACATCTCTTGCGCCCTGATAATCCTCTGTTTCATAGAGTGGATGCCTTATGGCTTGATCAAGGTATCTTTCTATTTCATTGGTAGTATCTGTATACAGGCCATGAGTAGGGCTAACATTCATTTGGGTTTTAGCCAAGACATCCATTCGATCTTTTACTGAAAAGGGCATAGTGTTTTCATGTCTCAGAAGAACGTTGTCTTCCCAATCGTAAATTTTAAGGTTAGCCACAAAACCCTTTCTCACTCTCTCTTCATCAGAACCAGGTAAGGTGAAATATTGATAATAGACATAAATAGAAGGTAATTCATCTTGTTGTATGATGCCTTCTTTTTTCCACTTAATTATTCTCCGGGAGGTGCTCAGACGAGCATCCCTGCCATTAGGTGCAGATATATGTATGCTATTTAATTCTTCACCATACAGATGTTCACGTTGCTTTTCTGAAACAACGTCAAAGAGAGGAGAAACCAATATCTCTAATCTTTTTTGTAAGTTCTTATTGTATCTCCAGGCTCTTAGGGGTTTTATTTCTGCCATTAATTTCTAGCTCTTTCTTTCCACCTGCTTTTTTTATCAGGGGTCTTAGACGGAATTTTGGTTACCATTCCATTAGTGGTCAATTCATTGGCAATGATGGCTGCGATCTGTGCCTCTTCTTCAGTAATTTCTTCGTATAATATTTCAGGATCAAAATGAGACTCCACAAATTTTGTTGTGAAAGTGCCGTTTCTAAACGCAGGATGGTCAAGTACAAACAGGCAAAAAGGAAGGGTGGTTTCTACTCCTAGAATTTGATATTCCTGAATAGCACGTTTCATACGATCTATTGCCTCTGTCCGGTCTTTTCCATAAGTGATCAGTTTTGAAATCATTGGATCATAATAAATAGAAACTTCTAACCCTTCTTCATATCCGTCATCTACTCTCACACCAGCACCTTGCGGCCTTGAGTATTTAATGAGCTTGCCTGTATCGGGTAAAAAATTATTTTTGGGGTCTTCAGCGTATACTCTTACCTCAATGCTATGTCCTCTCAACGTAAGATCATCTTGATCGTAGGGAAGTTTCTCTCCCTCAGCTATCTTTATTTGTTCTTTCACCAGATCTACTCCAGTGATCAATTCTGTTACGGGATGCTCTACTTGTAGGCGGGTATTCATTTCCAGAAAATAAAAGTCCAGATTCTCATCAGCAATAAATTCAACGGTTCCAGCTCCAAAATAATCACATGATCTAGCCACATTTACGGCGGCGTCACCAATTTCTTTTCGTCGGGTTGGGGAAAGTAGGGCAGAAGGAGCTTCTTCAATGACCTTTTGATGTCTTCTTTGAATACTGCACTCACGTTCAAAAAAGTGAACAATATTACCATGCTGGTCTCCCAGTATTTGAACTTCTATGTGCTTTGGGGAAGTAATGAATTTCTCTACAAAAACTTCGTCGTTGCCAAATGAATTTCTGGCCTCACTCATGGCTCGTTCCATTTGCTCCTCAAAGTCGTTCGGATCATACACAATCCTCATCCCCTTGCCACCGCCTCCTGCACTTGCTTTTATCATGACAGGATATCTAATTTCATCGGCAACTTTTTTTGCCTCTTGAATGTCATTGATAGGTTGATCCATTCCTGGAACTAATGGAACTCCGAAATTTTTCACCGTCTGCTTAGAAGTAAGTTTATCTCCCATCACTCGAATGGCATGGGCACTAGGTCCAATAAATACGATTTTTTCTTGAGCCACCCTTTCTGCGAAAGTGGCATTTTCTGATAAGAAACCATATCCTGGGTGAATAGCATTTGCGCCCGTTTTTTTACAGGCATCGATGATTCTGTCTTGTACTAAATAAGATTTTGAAGCTGCGGGCGGACCAATATTTATAGCTTCATCGGCATAGGATGCGTGGGGTAAGTACTTATCGGCCTCACTGTAAACTGCTACTGTAGAAATTCCCATCTCTTTTGCCGATCTCATCACACGAAGAGCAATTTCACCACGATTGGCAACAAGTAATTTTTTTATTTTCATATGTACTAAGTTTATTTCCAATGGCTACACGGAATTCCCATAATTCGGTCCTTTCTTCCTGAATATTTACATTACAAGTTTATGTAAAACCCAAGTCTTATAAAGTTCCTTAATACTACTAAATTTGCACCTCGATTTGAAAAGCGAGATTTGTAGATGGATTTATTCGAAAAATTACTCAGTGACGATGGCGCACTTGGTCAATATTCCTTTTTAGACAGAGACGTAAATTATTATTTTTTTCCAAAATTAGAAGGGGAGATTCAACCTAGAATGAAATTTAAGGGGAGGGAAGTACTCGCCTGGAGCTTGAATAATTATCTTGGTTTGGCCAATCATCCGGAAATAAGAAAAGTAGATGCTGACGCTGCACAAGATTGGGGACTTGGTTATCCAATGGGAGCACGTATGATGACGGGAAATTCCGATTATCATGATCAACTAGAGCAGGAACTTGCCGATTTTGTAGACAAACCCACCGGGATGTTGCTTAACTATGGCTATCAAGGAATCATGTCCGTCATTGATGCTTTAGTAGATAGAAAAGATGTAGTAGTTTATGATGCTGAATGTCATGCCTGTATCATTGATGCACTTCGCATGCACATAGGAAAAAGATACGTATTCCCTCATAATGACATGGAAAGTTGCGAAAAGCAACTGCAAAGAGCAACAAAACTCGCTGATGAGCAAGAAGGTGGGGTTCTAGTTATTACTGAAGGTGTTTTCGGAATGACCGGAAATACCGGTAACCTTACAGGAATTGCGGCGCTGAAAAACAAGTATCAATTTAGACTATTGGTAGATGATGCACACGGCTTTGGCACCATGGGTGAAACCGGAGCAGGGACTGGTGAATATTATGGAGTCCAAGATGCAATTGATGTTTATTTTTCAACTTTTGCTAAGTCTATGGCAAGTGTTGGTGCATTTATAGCCGGACCTACTGACGTTATTAACCACCTAAGATACAAGGTGCGTTCCCAGATTTTTGCTAAGTCGCTTCCCATGCCTCTGGTAATTGGAGGGTTAAAAAGATTGGAAATGCTTAGGACTATGCCAGAGCTTAAAGAGAAGCTGTGGACCATTGTTGATGCCATTCAAGGAGGTTTCAAAGAAAGAGGTTTCAATATCGGCACCACTAACTCACCTGTAACTCCTGTTGTATTAAAAGGGGATGTGATTGAGGCTTGTAATATGGTCATTGACCTAAGAGAGAACTATCATATTTTCTGTTCTATGGTGGTCTATCCTGTAGTGCCGAGAGGCATGGTTATATTGAGAATTATACCTACCGCAATGCACAGCTTAGATGATGTTGAGCAAACCCTAAATGCCTTTGAAGCCATCAAAGGAAAACTGGATAATGGTGTTTACAAAGAGGCTGGAGTAGAAGGAGCGCTTCTTTCAAAATCTTAATTATTAACGTCATTTGAATTAAATATTAACTTATTTGGGCTATATTGCCCGTACTTTTAATTATAGCGATAACCTTAATTACCGTAATAACATGAAAAGATTTGAAGAATTAAAATCAATGATGAACTCACTTGAGGAAGATTTTGAAAAATTCTATGATAAAGGAAACAATGCCGCCGGACCCCGGGTCAGAAAAGGAATGCAAGAACTTAAAAACCTAGCTCAAGAGATCCGTCTTGAAGTTCAAGATATTAAGAACAAAAGTTAATTCAAATAAAAATCATAAAATAACAAGGGAGTCAATTTTGACTCCTTTTTTATTTATCAAAGTGATGACCTGTATACATTCATAAAGTTTATACAAAAGCAACAAGTTTTAATCCCAATAAATTGTGTTTAGAGACTATATAAAGTTAGTATTCTATTACGCGATAATTGTTTATTAGTAGTAGTAACACTATCAGTAGATTGGAGGAAGTTAAATTTGAAAACAAGTTGATGCTTAGACGCAACAGATTCAAACAAGAAAACTATTGATTTAATAAATAAACTTTTTGGGAAAAACGTTTTAAAAAAGCACCGCAAAATCAACGAGAAAGAGAACCTTCAAAGAGGTTTTAATGATTTGATTTAATGTTCACTGAAAAAAATAGAGTATGTATCCATACCAGGAAAATGTATTAAAAATACTTCCAGAAGAAGAGTGGAAGGATATACCGAAATTTGAAGGATATTATCAAGCTTCTAATTTAGGAAGAGTTCGCTCTGTAGACAGAACGATTCCTCATCCTAGGTTAGGAAGTCAGAGAGTAAAAGGAAGAATTCTGAAACAATCTATCTACTACAATAAAAACACGATCTCTGAAGATAAAATAGTAGATCTTAGAGTCTCTCTTAACTTAGAAGGGTCATCCTATTACTTCAATGTAAGGAGGTTGGTATATATAACGTTTGTCAAAGAAATCGATTTTTATAAAGATGGATTATATGTAATAAATGAAGATGGAGATGGATTTAACTGTAGATTGGATAATTTGAAACTGGTTACTAAATCAGATAAATCTAAAAGAGCATTTAGTAAAGGAAGAGTGCCAACAAGCTACCTATCTACTGCTGACAGAAGCAAATGGATTAAACCCTATGGTGGTCAAGCAAGAAAAAAACCAATTATTCAAAAAGACTTGCAAGGTGAAATCGTAGCAAAATTTGACAGCATAGCTCAAGCTTCTAAAATCACAGGAATAGGTGAAAAAGAAATCATAGGTGTGGCCAAAGGTAGGTATAAACAATGGAGAGGATTTAAATGGGTGTATGCCGACCCAAATTAAACAGTAAGAAGAAATTAGCATTTTTATACGATACTATAATTACAGAGAGTTTCCGTAAGAAGAGAAGAATATCGCAGGCTGGCATAATCTATCATTCAACGTTACTGTTCAGCTGTTTATATAAAATATTATTTTAAAAATGAATTTGATTATCATTATTATTGAAATAATCAACTAATAAAATGATTTTCATAA
>JBCCLN010000181.1:0-8256 GCA_039026865.1 Bacteroidota bacterium
AAACTTTTAGTTAAGGCTTCAGTCGAGCAAGCTACCCGGATGCCCAGTCCAACAGAGGCCCTTGGGGATGGAGTTACCATAATAAATAATCCTTTAATCAAGCCAGAGCAAAGTTTCAACACCAATGTGGGCACTGTATGGGGGAGGTACGAACTCGGCGCTCGTCATGGGGTAAAAATAGCCTTAACCACCTTTTACAGAGATGTGACGGATCAATTGCTATTTACGGTAATTGATGGTCAAGGCAATGGAGAGTTTAGAAATATCAACAGGATATCGGGAACTGGTGCGGAGATAGATATTAGCTATGATTATGACCGGAAATTACAATTTAACCTGAATGGGACTTACCTAGATCTTAGGAACAACCTGAAAGTTGATGAAAATGGAAGAGAGAACATAGTCTATCGGGACCGAATGCGGAACACCCCTTATTTCATGGCGAATGCAGGGTTAGAATATACCCTTACGAATGTTATTCAAAATAAATCCAAGCTTTTTACCTATCTGAATTCAAGCTATGTCCACCCATTTTTCCTCGGTTGGCCTAGCCTTGGCAACCAAGACAACAAAAATTTTATCCCCGCCCAAACGGTATTTGATGCGGGTATAGGCTATACCTTCCCGTCTCAAAAGTTCATTGTAGCAATTGATGTTTCTAACCTACTAAACGAACAGGTTTACGACAATTTTTTACTCCAAAAACCCGGAAGAGCAATTTTTTTCAAAATAAACTATCACCTGAAGTAAAGCACTTAAATAAACATTATGAAAATTGGTAATTTTTTAAATTGGAGCCTAGGATGTTTCATTTTAGCTTTAACACTAACCTTGGTCTCTTGTGAAGAAGATGACCCCTGTACAGAAACAACTTGGTATGCCGATACAGATAATGATGGGTTAGGCGACCCAAATTCCACAAATTCTGCCTGCGAACAACCTATGGGCTTTGTATCAAATAGTGACGATACAGACGATACGAAAGCATTTTGTGAAGAGCTTATCTGGTATGAAGACCTCGATGAAGATGGCTTAGGTAACCCTGATGTTACTACTTTGGATTGTGACCAACCAGAAGGCTTTGTTAGCAATAGCGACGATGATAACGATGTACCTGCACCTGCAAACTCCAAATATACCGTTGGGGCATCTGTAGATGAAGAGGGCTATTACCTTACAACAGATGACCTCCTTTCCGGTTCGATAACCTTGGTGGGAAATGGTTCTGAAGGATTTGCCGCTTTGTCAGTTAGTGTAAATGGATTCCTATATATCCTAAATAACACGGAGAGCTTAACAGAGAAATTTGAATTAACAGAAAATGGCCCGGTCAAAGTCGATGCCATTTCTAATGCGGCCTTAACTCCTGGAGGCTTCTTCCGTTACATCCAAGCCACTCCTAATGGTGATTTATTCTTATCCACCAATCCAAATGACGATGGACTGGTACCCTATGCCATTATAGACATAGAAACATTTACTGCTACAAGCAATGGATTCGTTACTTTTCCAGCCATAGGAGCCAAAAACAACTTATGGGTAAATGGATTAGTTCAAGACAACAAGATCTATTTTGGTTCAATTTATGGGGACGCAGGTACATGGACACAGCTCGCCGACTCGTTGATTACCGTAAGTTTTGATTATCCTTCATTGACCAACCCTGAAGTAATGGTTTCTACCGCCTCAGCAGGAATGACGGCTGGCTACCGTACCAATGGGTCATTCCAAACAGAAAACGGAGATATATACCAATACAATATGACCAGTTCCTTATGGTATGGCAATGATGAACTGGCTGATAAGCCTTCTGTTTTTGTTAGGATTCAGGATGGAGCCTATGACGATTCCTATGTATTTGACATCTCAGCCCAATTCAATGAGCCAATTGCCTTATGGAATGCCTGGTATGCCGGAAACGGCATAGCGTACGCCAATGTAGTAAGAGTAGCTGATGTACCCGAATGGGGAGATCTCGTACAAAATACAGGGACTCTAGTTGAAATAAATCTTATGACCCAAACAGTGACGGAATTGAATTTACCAAAAGCATCATTCCGGGACATTTTCACCCTAAATTGCATTGAGGACGACAAGTTCTACATACCTGTAAGTGTTACCGGAGGAGAAGCTCATATCTACGAAATCACCATTGGTGGTGGTGCAAATGGCTTCCAAAAAGGTGCTGCACTTGATGGGAGCAATGTATTTGTAAATGCATTATTTAGAAACTTCTAAATGTAGGAAGGAGAACTCCATGCTTTCCTAAAAGATTGAAAAACGTTGACCTAGCCTCCGGCTGAGTCAACGTTTATTTTATTGTCCTTTCCGATTTTACAGCCTTTGTATAGATAGTCTATTCCTTTAACTCCTTCAGTTATCAAGCAACAGGTATTTATTGGGGTAAAATCTATCCGTCTCATTTGTTGTAAACACGAAAAAAGTACTTGCATGATTAGGGGATAAATATTTGATTTTCAGAATAGTGTAGTTAAGAATCGAACCCCCAACTACAGGGGTAAGAATCCGAACGATACTTCTTGTAAATGGGTGTAATTGGGTGTATTATTGGGTGATGATTAATCTATCAACTATACAAATTACACCAGAGGTCCTTTCTTTAATTGCCGAAATTGATGAGTTCAAAGGGGCTTGGCGTGCTTTGGGAACACTTGCACCGGAACGACTATCCGCACTGAGAAGGGTGGCTACCATTGAAAGTATTGGCTCTTCTACTCGTATAGAAGGAAGTAAATTATCGGATCGAGAAGTTGAAAGACTCCTATCAAAAATTGAAATCAAATCCTTCAATACTCGAGATGAACAGGAAGTCGCAGGATATGCCGAGGTAATGGAAACTGTATTTACGGCTTGGAGGGAAATTCAGGTATCTGAACATTCTGAGATAAATCTTCAGATCTACCCTTAAGACCTGCCCAAAAACTAGACAGTTTAAGACCAATTGGTATCTTACGTATACAAAATACCTATTTCCAGATCACTTCCATTCCATACCCTTGGAACTTAGGATCATCTGAAATAATAGGTATTCCAGCAGCAATTCCCTCCGTGATAATAAGGCGGTCAAAAGGATCTTTATGATGAAAGGGAAGGGTTCTAAGTATTTTTAAGGCTTCAAAACTAACGGGGATGACAGTAAATCCCAGTTTGTCTATTTCAGAAAGTAACCGCTCAAAAGGATAGTCCAATTCGAGTTTATCAATACTGAGCTTGATAGAGATTTCCCAAAGAGAAGCAATACTGATTAGAATTTCGTTATGGGTATCTATCAAAATTGATCTAGCTTCATTCGATAGCTTAGGATTATTTTCTAGCGCCCATAGAAGCACATGGGTATCAATCAGGTAGATCATTCAGGCATATACTCTTTGAAGTCCTCTAAGGGCTCATTAAAATCAGGAGCCATAAATTTTACCAGGCCAGGAAGAGTACCCAATTGCCGTGTTTTATCACTGCTTTCCTCAGGGAAAGACTTATCCAACATATTATAGAGCTTCTTCAACTGAGCTTCAGAGAGATGCTCAATTCGTCGATGAAGCCGTATTTTAATTTCCGAAATAGACATATTCTCATTTTAACACTTTAATCTACGAAATTCTAGAAAAACAGATGTTCATAGTGTCTATTTAGGAACTTTGAAAAAAATTCAAAAATATTTTCTCCAACTCAAATAAGACCATTTAAGCCCATATTATCTCTTGAATTGTTGTAACAAAAGAAAAAAGACTTACAACAAATTGTCATAAGTCTTTGATTTCAGTGTGTGGCGCAGGGGGGAAGGAAATAGGCGTTGTATTTGAAACGGCTACCCCTTTTGACACCCCTAGATTGGTGGAAGAACTCATTGCATGGTACAATTCTTTAACAGA
Organism: Bacteroidota bacterium; assembly: GCA_039026865.1. Classification (GTDB taxonomy): domain Bacteria; phylum Bacteroidota; class Bacteroidia; order Cytophagales; family Cyclobacteriaceae; genus Ekhidna. Next base: position 3,891 of record JBCCLN010000181.1, read on the forward strand.
AAATAAAACCCTTCATCCCCTGCTTCTTATTGGGGTATTCGTTGTGGTTTTTCTCGAAATTCATCCTTGCCAGGATGGAAACGGCAGGTTAAGCCGCGTCCTAACCACGTTACTGTTACTTCATGCGGGGTATGTTTATGTTCCATATAGCTCTTTGGAAAGCGTCATTGAACAAAGCAAGGAAGCCTATTACCTGGCTTTGCGTCAAACCCAAGGTACGATTCGAACCAATTCACCTAATTGGAATCCCTGGCTATTGTTCTTTTTGAAGTCCATGCAACAGCAAATGGAGAGGTTGCGCCTCAAAGTTGAAAAGGAGAAATTATTGCTGATTCACCTACCCAAATTATCTTTACAAATAATGGATTTTGTAAGGGACCATGGAAGGATCACCATGGCAGATGCAATAGCCATCACCCAAGCCAGCCGCAATACCCTAAAGGGACACTTCAAAGTTATGGTTTGTATTACTTCACAGATATTTTCTCCCAGCTTCTCCAGGATCGCCAAGAACTACAAACACTTCAGGATGAAAGGGAATCTTCAAGGAAAAATTCTCTAGCCTGAAGAATGAATTAAACCTCAAAACTGCGACCCAAGACCAACTTTCAACTGAAAAGAAAGACTTGGTTCTCCAATTGGAAAGCCTCAAAGAAAACGAGGAGAAAATCCAATCTCTGTACTCAAATTATCAGTTACTTCTCAATCATCTTATTGAGACGGGTGGCTTTAAGGATAAATCAATCCAGGCCCTGAGAAAAGGAGTGGAATATTGGAGAAAAAAGGCTTATGAGGGAGAATTTGATGAGAAAGAGAGGGTTAAGATGTTGGCTTATGATGCCGCCTTTGGGTTGAGAGAAAAAAAGAAACAATGCCCTAAACTCTATTATAAAGTAGCAGAACTATAAATTAGATTCTGTTTTATTAAAGGATTTTGCTGAGAAGTGAGTACCCGCATTTTCACCATAGAGAGATGATAAAATTACATTCCTAGTTTTTCCGTTCACAATAAATGCGTCCACACCTTGCTCAGAAAGTTGCTTTGCAATCTGAATTTTCGTTCCCATTCCTCCTCTCCCAAAGGAAGACTTTATTGGATAGATATATTCATCAAGTTCTTCATCATGAACATTAATGGTTTTAATAAGCTTGCTATTTGGATTGTAGGGATTACCGTCATAGACACCATCAACCGAAGTAAGAAGAAACAAATAATCAACCCTTAGCATAGAGGCAATTAATCCTGCTAATTCATCATTATCAGTGAACATTAGTTCTTTAATGGCAATAACATCATTCTCATTTACTATTGGAATAACCTTCTCATCAAGTAATGCATTTATACAGTTACTCATATTTTGGCTATGATCATTATCCCTGAAGTCTTCTTTAGTAGCTAAAACTTGGGCACAATAAAAACCGTTCTCATAGAATAATTTATAGTAGGTATTCATTAATTTGACCTGCCCAATTGCCGAAAAAACTTGCCTTTCTAGAACTTCATCACCTATCGTTAGTCCAGAATACAATGATTTTCCTGAACTAACTGAACCTGAAGTAATTAGGATTACATCAAAATACTTTTCTCTTTTGAGATATGTGATTTGATCAACTAGATTGCTCATAGTAGAGATATCAAGACTCCCGTCTTCCTCACTCAACGCATTTGTTCCAATCTTAATGACAATCTTCCTTCTTTGTTTCATATAAAAACCTGATTTACAAAAAGCTATCTTCTCTTATCATGCTCTCTGTATTCTGGAATTGATTCAATTTTATCACCTTTCTCAATGAGCTTATCCCACAATGAATTCCAAGCACTTTTAACCTCTAGGTCAACCCTAGCTTCTATAATACATTTCGCTAGTCTTCGCCCCCTTGCCCCTGTAATCCATTTCATAGCTAATTCTTCGTCAGGCATATACATAAAGTCAAAGCTTCTCTCCACTGTTTCATCTTGCGAAAGATATTTAGTTTCGATTCCCATTTGCTCCATCCTTTTCATTACTTCTTGGTAATCATCATTTGCTGCGTCATCTTCTCCTATAAAAACTCTAACAATTTTTCCACCATGCTTGATGAATTCCCTCTGGAGACGATATAAGTCATAGGAAAATTCTTTGTATGCCTTATCACTTTCCTTCCATATGCTTATATCATTTGAATGTGTACATCTTGCAATTACACAATCTCTTCCCCTAGCTTCTTTTTCAATCTGGACTTTCACTAAGAAATCCCAAAATTCCATATAAGTCCTTAACGCCCAGTACTCTCCAGTAAGCTCAATTCCATAGCTAGTATTACTAAATCCCTTTAAATAGGTGCCTATTAGATTTATACTAAAGTCCTTTAAAATTGAATTCCTTTGGTTAATGCGATTAAAAATATCTTTAATTACGGTTTCTTCTTCCTTTAATGCAAGGAGAAGACGTTCTGTAGAGTCAATCTCTCGCTTAATGTCTTCTTGTAATTTCTGAACATTTGGGATTTTTTCAAAAATATCAAAATTAAGGATTAATGCAATATTGGTCAAAATACCAATAGCTATGGCTACAGGTATAGTTAATTGTGTAAGGTTATACTTTTGTAAAGCATCTTCTATCAAATATTCCATCATTGCTTCAGAGCCAAAAGCAACAATTATGGAAATCAAAAAGAAAAATAGTCTGGATGAATAAAATTTTTTAGGTTTCATCTTCATTAACTGTTTAAATGACAAAAAATAACACTTATCCTCCGAGTTCTTTTGCACGATTAAGAGCCTGTTTGGCTCCTTCAATAATATTTTTCTTCAATTTTGAATTTTCAAAATACTTTATAGCTGCTTCAGTGGTGCCACCTTTAGATGAAACTCTTTTAATTAAAGTTTCTAGTTCATCATCGGACTGCAGATATAGATTTAATGCCCCCATAAACGTTTGGATAACGAGTAGTTCTGCATCTGCCTTTGAAAACCCAAATTCCATAGATGCTTTAATAAGAGATTGAATGAAGAAGAATATGTAGGCCGGTCCAGAACCGGATATTGCCGTTGCGGAATCTATAAGCCCCTCATTCTCTAAATAAAGAGCTCTGCCTGTTGTATTTAGTAACCTTTGAACAAATCTTAATTCTCTAATTGAGACTAAATCTGATGAAACAAAGGTGGTCATTCCCATCCCAATTTGGGAGGGTAAATTAGGCATAGCCCTTATTACTTTATCAGTAATAAATTGATCTAAAATGGTAGACATTTTAACCCCAGCCATAATGCTCACCAAAATGTGATTTTTTCCAACCAATCCAGAAATTTCCTTGAAGAGCGTTTCGGAATCTTGTGGCTTCACCGCAAATATTATGATTTGCGAATCTGTGATACAGGATGGGTCGATAAATACTTCGCCAAGCTTTAGTTTTTGAAGTTCCTGGATCTTATCGGGATTATTCTTTTCAAGTATCATCAAATCTTTTCTATCCAATACTTTAGATTTGATGAAGGACCTAGCAAAGGTCAATCCCATGTTTCCTGCTCCAATTAATAGGGTTTTCATAGTATTTACTGTTAATAATTACATTTTTTTTGCCTTGTCAAAAAGGTTCTCTCGATATAGCACTATAATAAACCATTTAAAACTTATTTGTACAGGCACCTCAACCTATTCAGTCCTACATCCAAGAGAGCCCATTCTAGATTAAAGGTTTAAAAATTAATGGTAATAATTTCAGGATTTGTTAAATATCTTTGATTTTAAGGAAGTTACGAAAATTATATATACCTATATATGTTATATTAAGGAATTACAAAATATAAAATGAGATATATATTTGAAAAAGAAGTCCTTACTTACTTTCATATTTCTTAGCACATAAGATTGAAGAATTTTAATGATTATTTACTTACCTGATGTTACGCATGAAAAATAGTAAATTCCCAAAGGGAGAAACTATTTATGATGAAAGAAAAAGAACTTCTAGATGTCTATATAGATTACCTGATGGTAAGTACAAGTCAGGTAACGGCTACAGGATTATCTAGCCTACTGGAATCGAATTTCAGCCACGCCCAGCCTATAAATCGCTTTCAAGCAACTGTAAATGAAGGGAATCTAATTCATCACAGACAAGCTGAAAAAAATCATTGTGATCCAACATTTTATTTAAAGTATTCTCATAACGAACCATTTCCTGAACTGGATATGGATATGGTGAATCAATAGCCTTTTTTATGTATTTAATAAAACCCTCAGGGTCACCTTGATCTGCTAAAAGCATTGCTTTAGTTGCATATGCATATCCATTTGAATCGTTCAAAGCAATTGATTTGGCAGTATATTCTTCAGAAAGACTAAGATCTCCAAGTAACCTATAAGTGTTTGCAATATTGTTG
>JBCCLN010000182.1:0-8256 GCA_039026865.1 Bacteroidota bacterium
AGTCAAGATAGACGACACGGGCAAGGCCATCGTGAAGGTGAAGCTGCGCAAGAAAAGTGATGAGGACTACAAGAAGCAGCGAGAAACCCTAAAAGACGACAAGCAAGCCAGGCTCTTCCTCAAAGTGACCTGCCAAGGTGATGACAGGAAGCATAAGAAGGTGTTCTTGAAGCCGATTGAGGAAGATCAATATATTCATCCAATCGCCTTTGGCGAATATTTTAAGCTGATTTGTGGAGATCCTTACACATTTTATATCACTAGAGAATCAGAAGTTTGGACTGGTGCTAATAGCTCTAGTATGACACTTGGTACGTTTAGATTTGGCGACATAACTGGCTATATCTGCGAGCCTTATGGAGAAGAAACCACTTTAAGCGGTAAAGACAAAAGAATACCAGTTGGGACGTACAGTCTAAAATGGCATTTTTCAGAAGACTATCCTAAAAATAAATATACCTTAGAAACCGACTTTGGTAAAAAATGGGATCTTAAATTTCCTTCATTAAAAAATGGAGTTGTATGTGTGTATAATGATAAGGTACCGAAGTCAAGAGGTATTTTAATACACGCTGGTCAGGATGGTGGGTGGACTAAAGGTTGTATACTGCCTGGGAAAACCTTGAATAAAGATTTGAAGAAGAGAAATATGAAACTTAAAGAATCGGTTCAGATTTTACATAAGATATTAAACAAAATAGATGAAGTTGGTATTGAAAACGTTAAACTAATTATTCAAGATGAAATCGATTAATATTGTACTATTTATAGTATCATTTTTATTCACTCAAAATCTAAAAAGCCAACCTAATTGTGATTTAGAAACTTTACTTGATGACACTCTTATTGAAAAAATAGATTATCGAAAATACTTTAACAACATTGATTTTCTAAAAGCTCTTCGTTTTAAGAAAATCGATTTTATTGGTTTTATAGGTAAAAATAAAAAGAGACTAAAGGTTACATTTACTTCAATATCAAAAAATATTAATGATCTTAATTGCTATCTAATAGAAGGCTTTACAACTGTAGCTAACGTTAATAATAGATCGTTTAAAGGTGAGTTTAACATAATCGATAATTTTATATTTACTGAACCAATGTTTGCTGAAGAGATAGCTTCGGAGAATTTTGGTTTTTCAGTATTTAGTTTTCAATTAAAAGAAAATCCAAAAGAAACCTTTACTGGTATTTTTGAAGGCAGTGCTATCTTAATGTGGAGCAGAAATAATGATGTAGCAGAATATGAAGATATTTTTGACGGTTATGATGGAAACAGAAATTATCAATTTATAGGTAAATGGACTAGTTATAAAACAGGTAATTCTTCTTTTGTAGCATGGGGTCAAAATCGCATTCCATGTGCCGGAGAACTTGATATAGGAGTAGGAGAATTTTCCCCTAATCCAAAGTACTATCAATATGGCTGGGAAGATTATAAGCCATAAGCAGTAAGTTGGTCCCCTTGCGCTGGTGCGAGGCTGTGCCTCGTATTTAAAGTTAGTGTTTCGCACAGAAAATTGCTTATAAATCAATCTGCTCATTGAGCTTATCATTGTTAGCTGTTTTTCATTCCAAATAGAGGTCCTATTGACCTTATGCGTTTTATTATAAGTTCATAAATCATCCAACAACCTAGATAAGTTCCTATTAACAAAATCAAAAACTTCCAGTAATTGGCGATTGCACTATTCATCAGGAAAAAGCCTAAGGTAATGGTAATGGTCTGGTGCAATATGTAAAAAGGGTAAACAGCTTGGTTTCTGTATTGCAAAACGCCACTTGCTTTATTCAAAAATGAACTGGAATAACCAAAAATGACCAGAATCCAACTCCAACGATTCAAAGTAGCAAATAGAGGAATCCAAAAAATACTTTGGTAATTTTCCCACATCCATAGCATTGAAGGAAATGAAATTAAACCTATAAGAAGCGCATAGTTCTTCGCTTTCACAGCGGCATTCCAAAAGTCATCTTTCATACAAATAAGAATGTACCCGCTTAGAAAGCAAAGTAAATAATGGGCAAGTGCGTACCAGTCGCCCCATAACGCATGAGTTACAGGATAATATGGTTCTAAATAAACCTCCACAAGAAATAAGGGGAAAATAAAAATATATAATCCCAAAGGCAGTCTATTCACCAAATTTCTTAACCAAAGAACGATGGGGTTAGACGCTTTACGTAAGCCTATTAATATGGGAACAGCTGCAAGCGTAATGATCAATAGATAGGGTAGGAACCATAGATGTCCCCAGCTAAAATTTCCTTCTGGGTAAATTCCTACAAAGAAATCAGGGTAGAATTCGAAGAACGAAGAATAGGAAAAGCCTTCCGACGTTCGAACAAGGTAGATCTGAGGAGAGACGATAAACAGTGTGCCAAAAAGTAAAGGAATAAAAAGTCGTTTGAAACGCTCTTTAACAAACTGAAATGAGTTTTTTCGGGATAGAGCAAACCATGTTCCTATACCTGATATCAAAAAAAGAATAGACAGACGCCAACGGTTTACAAAGATCATTGGCCATTTAATCCATTCGATGATTTCATTGTTCTTAATCTCCCAATCCCATGGTACGAAGAACATACCGATATGATAAACGATTAGAATATCAAACACGATTACCCTTATCCAGTCAATATCGTACCTTCGTTGAATGCTCATTTTGATTAAGACGTAAGCATACGGTAAAATACGTTTTATTTATGATTGCAATATCATCTGACTTTACGTATGTTAATCCGCATTATTCACCACAAATAGTGGCGGGTTGATTCAAGTAATTGATTTACAGTAGTTGAATATTCATACTGATGATTTTTAATTCCTCAAATTTGGGGAACGATTTTGTTCTCTCATTCGAAATCAATTACCTCATATTCAGCGTTTTACCCTATCTCAATGGATAATACCCGAATTTTTTCGGGTTAATGGAGAGCAGTGTCTTTTAACCCGAATTTCGAGACATTATAAAAGTAACATAGAGCAGCTAACTTCCGGTGGCAGCCATGCAAGCCCACGAATTTAATGGTGATTGGATCCGGCCCCTCATCGATAGTTTGGATAAGGTTAAATAAAGTTTGAATTCTATGCTCCATCGTACTTTCAAGAAAATGATGTGTCTTGCTCATGGAGCGAGCTTTTTTGAGGTTTTGATGTACAAATGGTCATCGAATTTATTTGAAACTTCTCCTTGAAAACACAAACAAAACCAGCGGATCACGTTTGATTCATCCAAAAATCAATAGAATCTTTGAAAATTGACCGATGGATTCCAAATTGAAATCAATTCGATTGAGCCTTTTACTAGCTCGCACTGCTTACATAAATAAAACAGCAATATATTTTTAAAGAAATGACATTCAAAATTATACAGATAGGCCATTCACCCAGAAGGCCTTTCCTTAATTGATTTCGGATGGAGAAATGAATACCGATAATAAGAAACAATAAAGTAAAGATCAGATCTTATTAGAAAACTGAATGCAATACCTTAAAACAATCAAATAGAAATGGACAAACTCAACGGTATCGATCGTGTTATTTCAGACTTCATGAAACACTGGGGCTTTTTTGCAGTCCGGCTTTCATTTGCGATCATATTCATTTGGTTCGGTATCTTAAAACCTTTTGGCTTATCAGCAGCCGAACCATTAGTGATCAAAACAGTGGCGTGGTTACCCTTTCTTCCTCCTCAAACCTGGCTATCTATCATTGGTTGGTGGGAGGTAGCCATAGGTATCACCTTCCTGTTCAAAGCAACCACTCGTATCGCCATTGGCCTTTTGTTTCTTCAGATGACGGGTACGTTTATGCCTTTATTTTTACTTACGGAAATCACTTTTCAGAACAACAATTTCTTGTTACCCTCAATAGAAGGTCAATACATCATTAAGAACTTAATGATTATCTCAGGAGCGATGGTGATTGGAGGCAGAGTATATAAGCGAACGGGTTGAATGAAATCCGGACAAAAAAGGGTCCTTAGGATGAAGTAGAGGTAAAACGGAAAGTATAAAAGCTTCTCCTATATCAGTAAAAGATACGGCTGTAAGTGGAGATGCATTTTTAGCACTGCTGGCGCGACCTTGTAGCTCTTGTCAAATACTATATCTAATAAAGAAGGCCTACTTTTCCGGATAACAAAACTGGAAACCTCGTGATAGGATTTATCATCCGAATCTTCTGCTTTTAGATGATGGGATTCGAATATCAAGTGAAGGATCAAGGTGGATAATGTTTTGTAACATTCATAAGTATATTAGTCGGTAGATATACTTACCAAAAAATTATAGTAGAAAAGAGGAAGAGTACGTATTTGATTAGTGCTGGTGATTTTAAGACGTTCGAAAAGAAGTATTAGCTCGGAATTATTCACCACAAATAGTGATGGGTTGATTCTCAAGTAATTGAATTTACAGTAGTTTAATAGAATCTTTTGCAAAACTGGATTTTTGGTTCAAATCGAGGCTTTCAGAATTTCAACAACGTAGTGTACTGGTCGTAAATGAGGTTTTTGAAATTTTGCATAACGAAGAGTTGGGCCAAAAGGCGGTTTTTCAAAGGATTTTCTTATTCCACGTATTACCACATCTCAATGAATAAAACCCGAATTTTTGGGTTAGAATAATACCTTCAGTGATTATGCCTTAAAATTATCAATCTCGAAGAACTGAGGTTTTAAAAAATGCGAACGGCCAGTCTTTGGTAGTCTCTTTCCCAATCAACTACTCATCTTCTGGTGAGCTATCACCAACCTGATCTCTCCGTAGCTGTACGTCTTTGGGAGCTTTGATTTGATTTTTCCCAGGCCTGCTGCTTCTGATTCCAGCACTTCTTTGATCTTCTCCACTTTTTTTGCGTCTACTAAGTCTTCAATTGGGATAGCACCATTCTCCACATACTGTGCTAGATGCCCCTCGATAGTACCCACTGTGAGGTTTCGTTCATTGGCTATTTCCTCGATGGTCTTGCCCTGCTTATATGATTCATAACTAATTGAAGCTGTGGGCGTTTTGTCTTTTTGTGATTTGCTTACAGACTTTCTGTTGTGAGTCAAAAGCTGAGAAGTGGAATATTTGAAATCAGAAGACGGAACATCACCTTTTTTTAACATTGTGACCAGGAAGCTCATTCGTTCAATATCTCTAATCTTTTTAATAAAGGCATCTTCCAGGTTTCCCAGCTCTTTCAGATAGGCTTTTACTTTTTTTTCTTTCGTTACCGTGTCAAGATGCAATTGTACCTTTTCAGCTATTGGGGAGAGAATGCTTAAAAAATAGGTTTTGGCTTTTTCTATTCGCTCGTTTAAGCGGTCAACGTACACATTGGCGCGAAGGATAAGATGAAGTTCTTTAATGAAACCATCGCCGATTTTTTGTAAGGGGAGCGTTTCCTTCACAATTTCCTTGGTCCATTTACTGTATTTCTGTTTCATGGATCTACTCTCATCTTTAGTGAAACTTCGTTCGTGATACGTCAATTCTCGAATGAGAGAAGAAAAATTAAATACAGCCTTACCCATGTTCAGAAAGAAGGACGTTTGATCCTTCTTCAAATTTTCCTCAAGCTCCTTTTCTTTTGTTGTGGATTCATTGAATTGGGCTAGACTTTCATCGATCTCGGGTGGGTTTTCTGGCAGGGGAGAGGAAAGCACCAATCCTTCTAAAGAGGTGAGTCTGGAAAGCGCCACGTAAAGCTGGCCGGGAGCGAATGTTCCCGATAGATCCAAGATAGCTTTTTCAAACGTCAATCCCTGACTTTTGTGGACGGTCACTGCCCAAGCCAACCTGATGGGGTATTGCTCAAAACTTCCCAAAAATGTTTCTTCTATTCCGTTAGTCTCTTTGTTCAGCGTGTATCGTTTATTTTCCCACACATATTGCGTAACGTGAACCTCTGACTCATCATCAAATTTTACCCAAATCTCCTCCTCGGATAAGCTGGAAATTAGACCTATTTTACCATTGAAAAACCTCCCTTCGCCGCTAGGATCATTTTTTATAAACATGACTTGAGCACCTTCCTTTAGTCGCAGCTCCTGAGAGGTAGGATACATGCTTTCGGGAAAATTTCCTTCTACGTACGCGTGAAAAGTGTACACATTTGCTTCCAGTGCATCTAATTTCTGCTGATTGAGTTTACTTGCTCGATAGTTATGTGTGGTGAGTTGAATGTATCCCGTATGATTCGTCCGGTTAAAGTCAGCATTGTAGTATCGGTTCAGGAATTGGATATCATCCGGTGTTTGCTTGTTATGACGCAAGCGATTGAGCAGGTTAATGAAAACCTTATCTTGCTGACGAAATATTTTTTGTAATTCCACATGAATAGGAGGCACCTCTTTGAGCGCTTTGGCTTCGAAAAAGTACAAGCTGGGGTAGAAAGCAGTAAGCAAATTTTTCTCATCATCTTTAACCACCGGCGGTAATTGCATTAAATCACCAATGAAAAGGAGCTGTACCCCACCAAAAGGAGTTGAGTTCCTTCGAAGATGTCTGAGTGTATGATCGATGCAATCGAGTAAGTCCGCTCGTAACATACTCACCTCATCAATGATTAGCAACTCAATTTCCTTGATGAGCTGCCGCTTGGTGGTATTGAATTTACTGTTTTGAAAAAGTGTTTGCGGAGTGGTTATCTGACTATCTGAGGCAGATAGTGGAATATTATCTGGAATAAACGATCCAAAAGGAAGCTGTAATAAAGAGTGCAGTGTCACTCCACCAGCATTGATTGCAGCTATTCCTGTAGGTGCAGCTATTATCGTATGTTTATGTGTATGATTGACAATATACTTGAGGAAAGTGGTCTTGCCGGTTCCAGCTTTACCGGTCAGAAAGACGTGGCGATCGGTGGTGTTTACATAAGTTGCGGCAAGTTCTGCCATGGATTGAAGTTGCATAGAAGGCTAAGTTACCATGTAAGTGTGATGAAATAAAGCAAAGATTGAAATTGAGAGCTGGACTTCATTCAATTCTTGCCGATCAAAATCTATTGATAAAATTGATAAAACTGCAGGCCATAAGGCCTGCGGTTTCTGTTCTTAGCGTATTGTTTCCGAGTGATGTAGGTATAAATCCCAAGCCTTTGGCTATCCTCAGTTCATCATCTGAAAAGTCTCCTTCCGGGCCAATTAAAATGGTTGTGTTTTCATTGGGTTTAAGATGTTGGCTGATGTGTGTGTTTGACGTGTTCACGTTAGCGATTAATTTTATACAATCGTTGATTGTGGAAACGGCAGAATTAAAATTGGTTAAGTTGTTGATTTCTATGAGAAATGGGCTTCCTGATTGTTTCATTGCACTAATTGCTTTTTTTTCCAATCGTTCCAACCTTAATTTTCTTCTCTCAGAATTTTGAGTTTCGATAAATGTGATTTTGTCTATTCCTGTCTCTTCCAATTTTTCTATAAGCCATTCAATCCGATCTATGTTTTTAGTAGGAGCGATTACCAGATGAACTTCAAAATCTTTTTTTTCTGCATAGTTTGATTCAAGGATTTCGTATTTGCAACTGCGTTTATTGATTTGTGTCAATAGTGATTTATGTATTCCCCCTTTGCCATCTAGAATTACGATTTCATCTCCTTCTTGATGTCTAAGGATCAAACTACAATGCCTTGATTCCTCTTCTGAAAGCACATGAGTTCCTTCCCTAACATTTTCATTATAGAATCTATTCATTAGGTGAATTTAACCGGATAAATCAGAATAGGTCAGTTAACCCGAAGTAACGTAGAGCAGCTAACTTCCCGTGGTAGCCATGCAAGCCTAGGAATTTAATGGTGATTGGATCCCTTCTCGCATTTTGGATGAAATGTAAAACCCTGATTGAGAAAATAATCAGGGCTTTGAAACAGTAATTGGAGATGAAGCATCGCACTTAAATCCCGTATGGAATAAGTTAAGTACTCAACTTACCTTCTCTTGGCTACTTTATGGTAAAACCATAAAATGAAATTAATGAAGAAGCACCCTATGGAAATTATGCCCTCCTTCGACCACGAGCAGTGGGTATTGATGTGGATTCAAGCAGCCATTATCAAGAAAAAGATAGCCAGAACGGAGAGCTCCTTAGCCGAATGAACTGCTACTTGAGAGGAAGTTAAATGGAAAAATTTGGGTGTTATTCATCGAGATGAGGTAACACGTGGAATAGGAGAATCCTTTGAAAAACCTGCCTTTTGGCCCAACTCTTCGTTACTCAAAATTTCAAAAGCCTCATTTATGACCAGTAAACTACGTTGTTGAAAT
>JBCCLN010000183.1:0-8205 GCA_039026865.1 Bacteroidota bacterium
ACAAAAACTGGACAAAGTCAAGGATATGCGGATAATCCTTAAAAGAATCCACGAAAAGGTTATCAGGGAGGTCAGACCAAAAGACTTTGACCAATACATCAAGGCCATGGAAGCCTATCCTGTAAGGGTTATCCCATCCATCAACAAGCAGAACCAATTGCAGGGCTTTCGGTTTGAGTTTGCGGGACAGAACTTAAAAGGCAGTGAGGTGCACCGTTCCATGTCCATGAACAAAATAGCCGAACAGATTGGTTTCAATAGAAATGTAGTGGAGAAAGCCAAAACTGAGAATGCCATGAAACTGATGGGCAAAACCGTAAGCCTCTCCCCTAATCTCGTGGTTAAAATGGCAACGAAAGCAATCTCAAAAACCATCAAAAGAACCATTGATAAAGGAATAGGAATAGGAATATAACATTATGGCAAAACTGGATGAAATAGCGGAATTATTGACAGAGGAACTGAAGAGCTTTGAACACTCGGTCAATCGAATGGAAAAACTGAAAGAGTTTCTTATGGGATATAAAGTTTCAGCGGACACCGCTGATATTGACTACCTTCTAAAAGGGTACAACGATTCCCAAAAGAAAGTGGTTGAAGAACAAAACAAGCTATTGGCCAATGTTATATACCATGTGAAGAAATCTATTGCCTTTCCAAAATGGGCAGTAAAGCTGTTCTGGGGATTTTTGGTCATTGTTTTATTAGTCTTGGGATATGCTATATTCCAGATTTCGAGCATCTCACAAAAAGAGCAGGCTGCTTTTTCACAAGGTGAAAGCAACGCTGTCAGGCACTTCGAGCGGTTTATGGAGGAAACCCCGGAGGCAGGTGCCCTTTATCAAGAATGGCGCAACCCCAAAGGCAAAAAGTAGTTTGCGCCCTATGGAATTTCTTCTTCTCGCTTATCTTCCCGAACACGGAAGAAATTCCACAGGAACCACGCGCAAAGTCTTGGTAAGGATTTGGGATTAGAATTGGAACAATTGGATTCCTCAAAAAAGTTCCCCGAAAAACAATAGTATGACAAGGGTGAGTATTAGGGAGGTTTCCTATTGTAATTGTTTTTGAAATCCCGTAAAAGATGTCAGAGAGTCCAATACCTAACTGCAATGTTAAAAACCCATTCCCTTCAATCGAACAAGAGATTGTATTTGTTCTTCAATTACGTAAAGTCGGGTACTGTAATCCATGGGATATGTTTTTGCTGCCTCTGAATAGATATTCCCAAACTCAGGTAAGGACAACCACTCTTTTGGCGGATTTTGTAGTTTACTAAAAGCAGCCATTTGCTCATTAAAAACATATTCCTGAGTGCTGTAGTCATTTGGGTAATCAACTTTAACCTTATTTTGAATGGCCTTTCTGGCTTCAGCCTCATCTTCCCTAGTAAAAGCTTCCTTTTTTATATTGGTAAAACCTTCGTCCGCATCGGAAGCTTTAATATTTGACACATCGACTTCCTCCCTAACCCTAAATTTTTCTAAGGGTACTGTTTTTTTTGATAGGGCAGCAAACTTCTCTGCCTCCACTAAATAAACATCCGAGGTATTTGGTTGAATGTTGAGAATTGCTGCGCATTCTTCAACTAACTGTATTACATCAGTGATTAAAGAACCATTGAGACAATGGAGGCCAGTAAGGGGGCCTTTAACGACTTTGGATAACGAAGGTTCACAAACAATAGGTTTCATTGGCTTATTAAGTCCCCATCGTGCCCCCAACTCAAAAAGGACGTATGTTGAAATAATACTGTTCTCCGTGAGGACACCCAAAAAAACTTTACAGTCTACAATTTCTTGTCTAAGAGTTTCATCGGTACTTGAACCTCCTGTTAGTTTATATCCGGGAACACTCGTACATCTTATCTGTTTTGGTTCAAGGTTCAAGGCTGAGCGTAATATACCAATAAGAATTTCAACTTTTTCTCTATCGGAGCTGCTGTGACTAATGAAGATGTCGATCATTTTTTCATTATTTTTTGCTTTGTTGGTGGGACTTCTATGAGTAAATGAATCAAGAAATACTTCACTTACGTCTTTCCCAACTTTGGCCAATACATCTTTCCCAATGTAGCTCTCATCAAACAAAGTTTTAGATTTTAATTTTCTTGATTCAACGTATTCTAAAAACCTATCAATTGAACCTTCATTATTAAATTCATATATCTTAAAATCCAATAATCCTCTGAGGAAATATTTTGTTCCTCCTAGCGAAAAGTCATTTTCCTTATTTAGATATTTTTCTATTACATACTTCAATGCGCCAACATCAATACCAATGACATTGTAAGAGTCTGTTTGAGTCTTAATCAAAAGGATATATCTCTTCGAACTTTCCTTGTTTCCTTGAGAACCTTGGACTGTCGCCTCCGGCTCAGAATGATTCTCGTCAATCCAGCTAAGAAAATCTTTCCAAGATTTTAATTGAATTAGCTTCTTCAACTGTTGTCGACCACCTGAATTAATACCATATTTATATCGATCTGTTTTTCTTAAAATATCTAGGTTATCAAGCTTTGGCAATAAGTCCATAATTTCTTTAGGTCTATCCTTAGTTATGGTGTACGAATTTCCATCCAGAAGACTTTCTAAGACCTGAATTGTATCCTTGCCTAGTAGTTCATTTTCAGAAGAATCCATTTTGTTATAATTAGCTGAAAACCCTCCTTTTTTTACATAATCACAAGTTTTACTAGTAGGCTCAAACAGATAAAATGGGTCATTTTCAGTCTCCCTAATGACATTAATTAAACCTAATTCCTTAATGATTGTGCATACATGAATGGCAACATCTTTTGAATTAAAAAGATTGTGTGCAATTTCACTTCCGATTGGGGACTTGGAACTACATACTACTGTGAGCAAAATATCTGCCTTTTCTATCTGTTCTTTGGTCAACTCTAACATACTATGTGAAAACTGAGATAATCCTATGAGACATTTGCTTTTAATCCTATAAAACTAATTAAACCAAGATAAGATAACTAGCTGTGTTTTTAATAATTATCAACTCTTGCCTAAGTCATAGTTTCGTTATTTAATTTCATCAGAGATAAATTGAAGAAATAGAATTCTCTATATTCTCACCTAAAATGTAATTAAATTACAATATATGTAATTTTTATAATATCTTTGCTTTCTAATAACAGCGGTTTCAAGTGCACGTAATTTCATTTAAAAAGCTAAAGGATTATTTCTCGAAGGAGACAAATGCCAAAGTAGCGTTGCAGGACTGGTATAAAAGAACCAAAAAGGCAGAATGGGAAAGTTTTGCGGATTTAAAAAACACCTTCAATTCCGCTGATAATGTTGGAAACAACAGATATGTATTCAACATTAAAGGAAATCATTACAGGATCGTAGCCATCGTGCTGTTCAAAATTAAAAGAGTGTATATACGGTGGGTGGGTAACCACAAAGATTATAGTAAATTAAAGAACATCGATAAATTGTAAAAACCATGAGCACAATTTCTCACAAACAATATGTAGAAGCCAATCTTCGTTTGGAAGAGCTTCTAAAGGAGGTTGATAATACTACTCCTGAAGATTCTCCTTTGTCCAAAGAGCTTATCGAAGTCAGTGATATTATTGAACAATACGAGGAAATTCATTTCCCCATGGGGTTACCTACTTTACAGGAAATGATTGAACTTCGTATGTTTGAGATGGGTTTAAAAAGAAAGGATTTGGCGGCCCTATTGAATACCAGTGCATCCAGAATCAGTGATTATTTGAATGGAAAGCGGGAAATCACCTTAAAAGTAGCCAAAGCGTTGCACCAAAAACTGAATATAGACAGTGATATCATATTACAATAATGGCTTTATGGAAAACAAAATAGTACTAAAAGAAAACAAAGGTTTTCACCTATTTTCCATCTCAAACGCCCCTACCCCAGTGTTTATGGGCATTGTAAAATATTGCATCGGAAAATAGGTTAGATTTTCACTTCTTCTAAATGGTCCATTTACTCGATTTAATGGGTTTAAAAGAATGGATTCAGCTATAGTATGTTCAAAACGGTATCTAAGAATGCAGTGGCACTTTTGGCTATCCCATATTTGTTATCTTTTCGTTTGCAAATTTTCTTGAATGAAGTTGTTTACCGATTTTGTTTTAGTCAGTGGGATTGTCATTAATGCTTTTCTGCTTTTCAAGGTCATCCGTAAGTCAAAACATAGCATTCCATATACGCTATTAAGTGCTCTTTTTGCTACTTCGTTTGTACTATTGGTCAATTTCTATGCACATCTGCACCATTTAACAGGATTGTATTTGGTAAGTTTTGTTTTTGAGGATGGATCAAGATTTTTAATAAGTGTGCTTCTGTTTCTTTATGTAAAATCACTCTTTCACAAAAATCAATATTCTTTTTTTAGGCGATATTGGATTCATTTTTTACCCTATGTACTTTACCTGATAATAATATCCGTTCCCTTGGCATTGACCATGGCCAATTTGGGATTTGGATTTAAATACCTTTCTTTTTTGCAGGGCACCCAAAATTTCACTTTGATAAAGGATGTTTTTTTTATTGGTTATTTGATTAAGGCGTTACTCGAATTCAACCGTTTTAAATCAAAAATGGAGAACAGCTACTCTACTATGCTCAATCGTGATTTCGTATGGATTGGACAGATGTTGATGGGTTCCTTGTTTGTTATTATAGTCGATTTGTCCTTTTCCCTATATCAATTTTGGAGTGTGAGATTCTCTTTTGAAAGCGGATACATTTCCGCACTATGCGTCGTGTTTTTGTTAGGCTATCTCATGTATTTCGGCACAAATCAAAGTTCAATTTTTCTCCCAGACTTCATGGTAGACTATGCAAATCCAATTGGACAGAAGACTGAACCGACACCAGACTATCTTACACCAACCGAAAGAGTGTCTTTTACGCAAAAACTTGAAAAGGTTATGGAAGAAAACCAACCTTACTTGAATGAAGATCTCACGCTAACGCAATTAGCAGGCGAAGTAGGTTTATCAAGCAAAAAATTATCCCTGCTGCTAAACCACCATTTAATGACCTCGTTTTACGATTTCATCAACCATTATCGAATCGAGGAAGTTAAAGGCAAAATGAAGAACGAGAAGTATGAAAAATATTCCCTGCTAGGGTTAGCACATTTAAGTGGATTCAAATCGAAAAGTAGTTTTTATCGCAGCTTTAAAAAGAATATGGGAACGCTTCCCAAAAACTACAGGAAAAACTTGAAAAAAAGTTCTTCTGCGCGCACCGAAACCTCTAGGTCTACATAAAAATTTAAATTCCGCATGTCTAAACACAATATGACATGTCCATGGAATTGAGGTTGATAATATTGATAGGTTTCTTAGTGATAACCTTTCAAATAAGCGGTCAAGAAGCAGAGCAGTCTATAGCCCACAAAATTCAGCCAAATCTTCTAAAAGAGGATTTAACGGTTTTGCACGAGCAACTCAAAAAAATTCATGTCGGTCTTAACAACTACACAAAAGAGGCTGAAATGAATCAATTCTTTGATGAACTGGAATCATCTCTGACCACTCCTTTAAGTGCTATCGAATTTTATAGGAAAGTGGTATCACTACATGGTTATATCAAAAATGGACATACCATCATAATTCCACCGGAGTCTTTTGATATAGCCACTTCAAGCACTACTCCTCTGTTTCCCTTGGACGTGTATTGGGATAAGGGGTCACTTTATATTTTGAGAAATAATTCCGCTGACCAAAGTATAGAAGAAGGCGCCAAAATTATACATATCAATGGGGACTCTGCATCCGAAGTTTTTCAAAGCATGGCCAATAAATGGACAAGGGATGGAAACAATCTTACCTTTCCCATGGGAATTGCACAAAGAGCATTTGCAGGTTTCTATGTCAACTTTTTTGGTCAACCGGAGTTTTACGAATTGGAATTTGCAAACGATTCTGGTATGGTTCAAAAAACCAAGGTAAAAGCCCTTATCCAATCAGAGATTGACAAAAATAGAATACAACGTTATGGTAATATAATCTACTATTGGGATGCCAACGAAGGAGATGCGGTGACGCTTGAAATTGAAGATGATGTCGCATACTTAAAAATAAAAACCTGTTCAAACTCAGATATAAGAAAGTTTGGGCAATCCATAAAAGGTATTTTTAAAAGAAAATTCAAACAAATCCGAGAAGGCAAGGTCAAACACCTGATTATTGACCTCAGAAACAATGGCGGAGGCGACGAGATTGCGGCAAGGGAAATATTAAAACATCTTTCCGAGCAACCCTTTAAACTGTTCGACGATTCGTTTCTGAAAACAAAAAGAATTTCAGAAAGAAAATTATATAAGGAGAATATTGGTCTGTTAAACTCCTTTGGAAAAATAGGAATTAAAAAAAGTACGGATGGTTTTTATCGACTCAATGGATTGGGGAGGTTGTTTTTTAGGTCCAATCCTTTGTTAAAATCCCATACCCCCTATAAAAACCAATTCAACGGATTCATCTATGTATTGACCAATGCCTATAGTTTCTCAGCATCTGGAGAACTAGCCTCATTGCTGAAAACCAACACCAACGCAATTTTCATTGGGGAAGAACCTGGTGGAAATTCATCCGATATTATTGCAGGAGAGATGGTCACCTTGGTACTCCCCAATTCAAAAGTTAGGGTTAGGATACCCATTGTCAATCAAAAAATACATTCTACATCACAACCTGCAGACAGGGGTGTTATTCCACATTATCAAATTCGAAATAGTATTTCCGATATGATTTCAGGAAGGGACGCCATACTAGAAAAGACAAAAAATCTTATTGTCTTATCAAGAGAATAAACTTCGAGGTTTTTTCTAAGGAAATAGGTTAATCGATAGATTTCCTGCTACTTTTATTTCACAAAATTAGCTTTGTATAATTTTGCATCGGAAAATAAAAACAGAGCATGCTCCAAATCTTTCAGAAAAAGAACTTCTTAATTGATCACCTATCGGGATTGGTCGATATCCATAATCATATTTTGCCGGGTATTGATGATGGTGCCAAAACCACAGAGGATTCAATTGCTTTGATTGAGGCACTAGGACAACTGGGCATCAATCGTTTTATATGCACTCCGCATATCATGCACCACTATTACGAGAATACGCCAAAGAGCATTTCCAAAGCGAATAGTGAGCTTCAAAAAGCACTGAAGGACCAAAATATTCAAGTGCATATTGATATTGCCGCGGAGCATATGGTGGATGACAATTACGAAACGCTTTTGGACTCCAATACCATAATGCCGCTCGGACCTAGTCATGTTTTGGTTGAAATGAGCTATCTACAAGCCAGTATCAATTTTGACTATGCGATGGAGCGTACCATTCAAAAACAGCTATTTCCAATTTTGGCGCACCCAGAACGATATGTATACTTTCATAAAAAGCCAAAGAAATACGCCGCATTTAAAGAAGAGCAAATTGCTTTTCAAATGAATCTGCTCTCCATTGGAGGTTACTATGGTAAAGAAGTTCAAAAAATGACCCTTTCCTTATTAGATAAAGGCTTCTATGATTTTGTGGGTACAGATGTCCATCGCATGCAACATGTAAAAGCCTTAAAAGAAATTAAACTTTCCAATAAGACCCTTGATGTATTATTGCCTGTAATCAATACTACAATTGAAACCTTTTATTAGTGTGGGTTACCGTTGAATTACGAGTCGACCTTCATACGTTTGCCCCAAATCGTTCAGAACGTTGATGATGTAAATTCCCGTGGGAAGTTCTCTCACATCTAAGGTATACACCGATACTTTGCTCAAATCATTCGTTTCTACGGTTTGTAATAGTCTTCCGTTGTAGCCATATACCCTGATTCTGGTAATATTCCCATCTGAAGGTAATGCAACATCCACAAAATCAGCGGTGGGGTTTGGGGTCAAAACGATGTTATCGCTGGTATTCGCTTTGGCGGATGAAATCCCAGCAAAACCATCAAAATCAGAAATATTGGATTGAAAACTATTGGTATTGGCTTGCACCGATACCGCATCGAACTCCGATAAGTTCAAGGTACCGTCATCGTGGGAGGTCACCGCGAGGCCAACGTATATCGTGTTGGGCATCTGTATCGTTCTACTGCCCAACAAGGACCAGTTCCCGTTCGTGGAAGACGTGTACGCGGCTATCTCATCGCCACTTCGCACCAACCTCAGGTATCTGGGGAAGCTCGAGGCCACCGGACCG
>JBCCLN010000184.1:0-8172 GCA_039026865.1 Bacteroidota bacterium
GATTGCTATTTTTCTTGGAAGAACTGGCACATGATTGATGAAACTCCATTTCCTAATTTTGAAGCTCACCAAGTACATATAGACACCTTGAGAGAAATAGATTTTCAAAGATGCTCACTGGTTTCAGACGCACAGTTATGGCTCTGTATTGAGAGAATTTTCAGGGAATGAAAAGGTAATTTACCTTATTGATGGAACAGACGAAAAAATAGGGTTAGCATGCATATGAGCATATTTGGATTTAGAAATCTTTTGATTTGTAGTGCTTACTTTATCTGAATCATCCATTTTCTTTGTTTGCAGCTCGCTAGAGCTATTTATTAAGAGTCTAGTTCAATAAAATTTATTCACTTCCTCACTTACTTCTATTTAACCTTCTACGCTATTTCACTAAATCCACTTTTGGTCCCAACCTCCCTACATCAAGTGATTGTACTAAATTAATTAGAAAACTACTTTTGTATCAGGAATGATTCTCAATCGTCACTCTGGTATTCTCAGAGATAGTAACTATTAGGAATCTCTGACAAAATGTTTCAGTCTAAGAAAAAGGATAAGCAAGAGGAACCAGATATATCCACTGTTGCGGGATTTGAGGAGTTGTACAATCGCCACGTGGTAGTGCTTTGTAAAATCATTTACAGACAGACCAAGGATTACAGCACTGCTGAAAGCATCATTCAAAATGTATTTGTATCGCTATGGGAAAAAAGATCAATGTTAAAAATCAAAGGATCAATAGAAAACTACCTCGTGGGAGCTGTAAAGCTTGCTGTGCTAAATCACAACCGAAAGGAAGGCATACGTAGAGATCGCTTGGAAGAACATCTGGCAGATTATTGTGGCACTACCCACTGCACGGAGCATAAGCTAAATTATGAGGAGCTAAACACAAAGATCAATCGACTTGTCGATCAGCTACCTTGTCAATGTAAAAATGTATATGAACTAAGCAGAATCAAAGGGCTTAGTAATAAAGAAATTGCCTCAACTCTTTTGATCTCTGAAAATACCGTAGAAAATCATCTCTCCAAAGCACTCAAATTTCTCCGTAAAAATTTGAAAGAATATCAATCACTGAGCAGTATTCTTCTATTACTTCTTACGTCTTAATTCCCAAATTGCAAGAAGAGCTTCCTCTCAGATATCAAAGACCTCATACGTCTCTTTAAAAATTATTTTCACTTTTTTTCACCTCCGAGTAGTGGATATTCTGGTTTCATACAACCGAAGATTATATACGAATATCAATTACCATGGAAATCTCTCCAGACTTACTTAAACGCTACCTAGATGGTCTTTGCACACAAGATGAAATAAAGCAAGTGGAACAATGGCTTGAACTAGAAAAAAACGAACCCTCTGATCTTTCAGAAAGACAGGCCCAGCAAATGAAAGTAGCCTTTTGGGAAAACATCCGCCCTATTATTCAAGAAAACTCAAGCACCCTCACTATCCCCCTTTATCGTAAAGTTGTGAGATATGCCGCAGCTGTATTCATCATTTTTGCATCATTTTTGGGAGGTAGATTCTCAACGGGTTCTGCCCAAGCAAACCCAATAGTGGACAATTCACTCAAAGACCACCTTTACATCTTTGGTTGGAACGAGGCACAAGCCCATTTACCGGGAGACAGTTTCCAAATAAAGTTTGATGGGACCATCAAGCTTTACAACAGTGGATTTGCCCCCAAAACTATTCAGGTAGGCGACACTTCCATGATTCTGGAATCTTATAAGAATTATTACCTCACCGGAAACTCAGTGAATCCTAAACTTCGAATTCATACTGCCACTCCTAAATTTGGAAAAGGCCAAGCTGCAACTTTTTCAGGTGACTTCTCTATTCACAGGCTTGACAAATAGAGCATTAATGACTAGGCACCTCTTTCTCACCATGATGATACTTTACTCATCACATCTTTTCGCTCAACAAGCAGCCTCATTAAGAGGGACAGTAGCTGATGAAAACGGTGAAGCGATACCAGGTATAACAATAGTTTTGATTGGGACATCAAAAGGTGCTATGACCAATAGTCAGGGACGGTTTACTATTACTGAAATTCAACCCGGCCAATATACGGTAGAGATATCCGGGGTTAGCTACGAAAAGCTACAACTCCAACTCACTTTCAATTCAGGTCAAAAGTTGACCCGCTCTATTACGCTTAAAGAAAGTGCCTCCGAATTGGACGAAGTGGTCGTAACTGCAAAGTCCGAAGCTCAGGCACTCAAGCTTTCTGCCAAGTCTGTACAAGTTATAGAAACAAGAGAAATGAAATTTAAGTCTGCTGATCTAGGAGAGGTGTTAGCACAAACAGAAGGGGTAAATGTTCAGCGAGCGGGAGGTTTAGGATCGGATACACGATTTTCTCTCAATGGTCTGTCAGGGGATCAGGTCAGATTTTTCTATGATGGCATTCCACTTGAATTTACACCGTATTCCTTAGGGATTGCCAATGTACCCGTTAATATGATTGAGCGGGTGGAGATATATAAAGGGGTAGTGCCCATCCAGTTTGGAGCTGATGCTTTAGGTGGAGCCGTTAACCTAGCTTCACCGGGGATTTTCAATGGCCTAGTTGGATCTACTTCTTACCAGGTAGGGACTTTCAACACTCATCGACTTACAGGAAACATCAGCTACGCAGATGAAAAGACCGGACTCTTTGCAGTAGGTGGAGGTTTTTACGACTACTCAGATAACAACTATAAATTAGATGTGGCCATACCTGACGAACAAGGTCGACTACAGCAGCGTACAGTAAGGCGCTTTCATGATGGATATCGTGCTTATGGCGCCTTTCTTGGATTTGGTATTCTAAATAAAGAATGGGCCAATGAACTGAGCGTTGAAGGGTATTATGGGGATTATTACAATGAAGTGCAAAATTCTCAATCGCCAGGATTGGTAGATCAACCTTCTCTGGGCATTAACAAAGCTGTTGGAGGAAATCCGTTTGGTCAAGTAGTTTTTACAAGCGTCTCTGAAGGAATAAACCTAGATTATAAGGTAGATATAGGAAGTAAGTGGAATATTGACCTTACTGCCGGATATAACTATAATGAAAGAATCTCCATTGATACTAGCAAGAACTTATACAATTGGTTTGAGGAAGTAATTGTAGTTCGAAACCAGGCAGGGGAGTTTGGTGAAAAGGATCACTTCGTTACTTCAAATCAAAACTATTTCGCTCGTCAACAGGTAACTTATTCGTTATTTAAGAATCACGTTTTCAAATTAGCTTTTGCTCCAACCTTTTCCCATCGAACAGCAGACGATCTGCTAATTGATAGTGAATTTGATCCAGCTTTAGACGATAGGTTTTTATTTGATATTGTGACGGGGTTAGAATATCAAAGTGATTGGATAACGGAGAAGTTGCAAACAATTTTCTTTGTCAAAAATTATCAGCAAAATGTTCGAATAGAATCTACCGATGCGATTGTCGATGAAATACTTGTGGACAAACGTTCGGTAAGCAATTTTGGAGCAGGGGCAGGTCTTAGATACGATTGGACTAAGCAACTAATTACAAAATTAAGCTATGAATATGCATACAGATTGCCTAGACCAGACGAAATTTTCGGAGATGGACTGATGATTCTAGAAAATTTGGAGCTTCTCCCGGAAAATAGCCATAATATAAACCTTCAAAGTAGTCTCACCAACAAAGTCTCAGCAAAGTGGAAATGGGAAATCCAGAGTAATATCTTTCTAAGAAGAATTGATGATTTAATCTTTCTACTGTTTGTAGACAATGATTTTGGTTCATACGAAAATATTTGGTCGGCAAAATCTCAAGGTATAGAATTAAGAGGTAAGGTAACAGATATAGTAAAAGGTGTAACCATTTCTGCTAATACTACTTATCAGCAATATATCAACACTTCTACTGAAGGACCGTTTACTGGGTTTAAGGGAGATAGAATTCCCAATACTCCTTATTTCTTTGCGAATGGGGCCTTTGAATATCAACTCACAGATTTAATCACAAAACAAGATAGGCTATCGCTATTCTGGAATTTTAGGTATGTCAACTCCTTTTTCGTGGGTTGGGAAAGTGCGGGATTGCAACAATTCAAAGCAGAAGTTCCCAACCAAACAATTCATGCCGCGGGACTCACCCACCGAATGAGTATCAAAAACATCCAAATTGCATTAACGCTTGAAGTGCAAAATTTAACCAACGCAAAGGTTTTTGATCTCTTTGGGGTACAACGACCAGGCAGAGCCTTTTACATCAAATCAACCATTCAATTTTAAGATAACACATGATGAAAACGATATACAATAATTTCAATTCCGGCCTATCCCCTCCTGAAGGAAGCTGGTCCCAAAGGAATTTACGACTTTCAGAATCCTTCTGGTTTTCGGAGCGCAGTGAAGAAATCTTGGGATTGAATCTAATCCTTAAATGAATATCATATGAAGAAAAAAGAATGAGATGATACAAGAAGACCTGCTTTAAGCAGGCCTGCCATGGAAATATGTCGAATCGGGACATACTCCATATCAGCAGACCTCTCCCAATCTATTGGGAGAACAATTAAAACAATTGCCAAATACAAATTAAGAAAAATGAGATTTTATAATCTAATAAATAAGAAACAAGCATGGGCATCCATGCTATTACTAGGAGTAATTTTCGTCGGAATATTTTCCTGTAGTACTGATGATAGTACAGATATAGCCACAGAGGAAGCTGAAGCGGAATCAGCTTATTTTCAATATTATAGAAATGAAACCCCAGGAGGTTCTGTAATCTACATTAACGTTAATGAAAATATTCCTGAGGTAGCCGATTTATCAACTAGTGTAGAATTAGGTATAGAGGTAGTCGCCATTCCTTTTGGGGAGAATATTTACACAATTGACGGGAATGCATCAACTGTAACGAAATGGCAGGTTGATAGATCTTCTCTTGGTTTATCGGTTACTGATTTGTTCAGTATTGCATCAACAGGGGTTGTAAGCTCTATAGGTTTTGGAGAGTACACCACTAGAACCATTGTTTTTGCTTCAGATACCCAAGCCTTCATCGCGAATTTATTAGAAGGATCAATCTTAGAATGGAATCCGACAACAATGGAGATCGTCAAAACTCATAAAGTCGACCCAGTTGTTCCCGCAGGGGATGATTATTACATTGATATATTTAGAGGGTTAGCGCTAGAAGGTGGGAAGGTGGCATGGTCACTTGATCATTATCCACCTGAAACATGTTGTGATTTAAACTTTGCGGAGAGCTTACCGATTCTGGCTGTTTTAGATCCTGCTACGGGTGATTTTAGCTATAAATATGATGATCGAATGCCCTATGGAGGATTGGCTACTACTTTTGCTGATGGAAACGCTTATATGTCATCGAGTAGATATGTAGGTATGACCAACAATTATTTTGACACGGACAAAGAATCTGATCATTACATGCTAAAAATAGACAGTGATGGGAATTTTGACCCATCATTTGAATTTAATATTTCTGCTGTGGCCGATATCGGTTGGGGTGGTCAGGTCTTAACTCTACAAGGAAATGAAATATTAGTTGATTATCATGCTATCTCCGAATGGCCAGAAGCTTTTGATGATCGTTGGAATTGGTGGGGAACCACTGGTATAAACGAAGTGAAAGTAATCAATATAGAAACTAACCAGACCAGAGATTTCACAGGATTCGCTGATTATAATGGTGGTTTCTGGCCATGGGGAGTTTTGGAGGGTGCCAACTATTACGCAGGTTATAATTACGAGGATGGCGATACAAAAGCTGATTTATTGAAACAAAATTCTTTTGATGACATAGTCGTTGTCACTACTGCACCAGACGGAATTTTTATTGAAGGTATAGCTAGACTTTGGTAAAATTTCTTCTCCTTAGAGTCTCTTAATGAGAGACTCTGAGGTTTATGCTCAAATAAGATACACTCTAAAAAAGCGTTTACCATTTAATCATAGTGTTTCGCTTCAATCTTTTTTTAACACTTGTATTCCTTCGAAAGGTAGCTTTATTAGAAAAATGCATACTTACACTTCCCATGAGCATACTTTAAATACCCGAAAGGATATTTCATACTTTCCCAAAGTACGATGTTCACTCGCCCAGAATGTGGAGTTCTGTTTACTAAACAAATATTTGTAAAATTACAAGACTTTACTTCAACATTCAATTAAGATCAATTCATTAGAAGAAAAACAATTATGGCAACAAAGACACTCACAGAAAAATTAGAATCAGCAAGACTACCTACCTTCAATAGCAAAGATACAGAGGTCGCTACTCTATTCGATAGGAATCGATATCGCCCTACATAGATCAAAGTGAGGCCCTTTACAATGAACCATGCAGTTAATTAGATACCTAAAAGAAGAAATACCCGAAAAATTCGGGTGTTATTCATTGAGATGAGGTAACACGTTGAATATGAGGTAATTGATTTTGAATGAGAGGACAAAATCCTTCCCCAAATTTGAGGAATCAAAAATCATTCATTATGAATATTAAACTGCTGTAAATCAATTACTTGAATCAAACCGACATTATTTGTGGTGAATAATGCGGGTTAAATTCCTCGCTTAGCAGAAGCGGCAAAAAAATGTTCTGATCGCAGCGGCAAACTGCCCCCTTCCCTACTTTTGCATATAATTTTCCTTCCCTCCTGAAAGCGATTAATCTCGCCCACATCCCAAAGCTGACTTAAGGACATCTCTAAAAACCTACTTTCAATTTTTGAGATGATCTTTTTTCCTGATACTTCGTTATCGAAATACTTATTTAATGCTGCTAAACTCCTTTTTTTGACGTCTTTTCTCAGAAAAAAACGCTATCTCAAATTCTTGAACTGAGTTTTTAGAGGTGCCCTTAACATGATTACATAAATAACAAACATAGAGATTTGCTGTAATAGGAACGCGGCGAGTACTTAACATAAAATCAAATATTGAAGCAACTTAATCAATTCCATTTGATATAATGTTTGTAGTCATAATTGTGTTTTGAAGAGCAAATTTCCCGTCGACTTTCATTAGATTTGATAAAGTCAGTTATCTCTTCCAAGGATTTGAAATCCAAATACTTTGAATGCTACAGTAGTTTTGTCTAGGTTAAATATGAGCCTAAATTTATCATTACATAGATTATCACTGTTTATTACCATTTTTTGGCTTGGCGGAGTAAATGCCATAAGTCAGAATTTATCTTCCAAACAAATAGAATCCCAACTAAAGCATTCATATGGTTTAGATAAGCTCAAATTACTTAATGAACTTACCCATCAATACCAAACTCAAAAATCGCGTAAAACACTACGCTATGCAAAACAGGCTGTTAACTTGAGTGAAAATATATTTAGCGCCTCCAATGCTCAATCAAAAGATAGAATTCATCAACTACAGGCTTATTTCCAATTAGGGGAATTGCAGTATGTAAGTGAAAATTATTTTGAATCACGTGAAAACCTCCAGTCCGCCAAATCAATAGCCCTGCTGCTTAATGAAACAAGAAACCTCGAAAAGATTAACAACTACCTCACTGACATACAAACACTTATCGATACGGGTAAAATAAAGGAGAGCATTTTGTCACGAACAATTGGTGACCTAAAAGTGGGTGAAGCCATTAGTTCAACATCTAGGGATATTAGTATAAAAAGCGAGATTACTATTGCAAAATTAAATGAGAAGAAACGGAATTTTCTGGTTGCCATCGAGCATTATGAAAAAGCTATCAACTTGCTAAGAAATGCAGGTGACACCCAAAGCATCTACGAAATACAACTCAAAGTAGCTGTACTTCTTGACAGTTTGGGTAAATATCATGCAGCTCAAAAATATTTGAGTGAAGCCATCACCGATATGGAATCAGGCATTGATACCAATCATGAGATAGCCATAAACGTAAAAGAACAGGCCTTGATCTCATCAGAGGAAGATTTTCCAATTGCGTCCAATGAGTCTGCTGTTTCTGATCAAATTATTGAGCATGATTCTTTCAAGCTTGAAAAGCAATATTTAAAAGAACTCGCAGATAGTTTTGCCCTGGAGCAAAATTATGAAAAGTCATTGGGCTATTATGAACTATATCAGTCCTTATCACAGAAAATAGCAACCGATAGCCTGGCATTAGCTGAAAAGATGAAGCAACGACAGGATGAAATGCTCCTGCTTAAGCAA
>JBCCLN010000185.1:0-8162 GCA_039026865.1 Bacteroidota bacterium
GGAGTGCTGACCAGCGAAGAGTTGATTGCCCGAATCCATCAAGCGCAAAAAGATTTTGATGATTTTACGGGCCTAAGCACCATTGTCACGCTTCCGGGAGGCGGGATCGTCATGAAAGGCGGGTTGAAGCTCGCAGCAAGAGTCTTGCAAATTAGGAGAGTGGCAAGGGGGGGTACGATTGGAGTAAAAACTGTTGGTGCTGCAAGATCGGGTTTTGATAAGGTACTTCAGACCGGAGGACATACTTTGAAAAATTCCACTCTTAAGGCTCTTAATTTGACTAAAACTCAAGGTAATAAAGCAATACATAATCTTAAAGATGACTTGTTACTTCCGGGTAATTTTCATGGTAAAATTATGGGTAATGGTGACTTTGTACACCCAAGAACAGATGAAGTACTGGGTAACTTATTTGATTATCTTTATTAAATATAACCACTAATGCAAAGAGATTATTTCTTGAACAAAGCATATTGTCAATTTGGAATCGTTTCCAATACTATTTCACCAAATAATATAAGTCAGAAACTTGGCTTATTTCCTGATAAATCATTTAATAAAGGAGAAGAAAGTGTCTCGAGGCACTCGGGTTCGATACTTACTAAGCCTCATAATCTGTGGGCAATTAATTCAAGTACACTTGTATCTGAGAAAGAGAATTTTTCTCCCCATATAAAACATTTACAATCAGTATTAGAAGCAAAAATTCAAATCCTTAAAGATTTAAAGAAAGACTCGGAATATGAGCTTATATTTTCATTCTGGATAGAAACTGATAATGCCGGTATTGGGATTGACTTGTCAGAAGAAGAAGTTTCATTCATAAACAGTTGTTCTAACCGAGTTCATTTTTCATTATTAACTACAGATGAAATTAATGAATAAGTTAAGAAATGAATTTAGAAATATTATCCATTCGCCCCGCTCTTCCGGTTTTGTAAACTTGAAGCTTTATTATAGGATGTATCATCCGAATCTTCTATTTGTTTAGATGATGAAATTCAAACATCGAATGAAGGGCCAAGGTTGATGATATTTTGTAATGTTTACCGTATGTAAGTGGGTAGATGTATCTACCAGAAAAATTGTAGCAAAAAAGGGGGAAGAGTATTATTGAGTAGTGCCGGTGATCTTTATGGAGTTCCGAAAACAAGTAGTAGCATGATCAGAATGATACATTTAGTGATCATGCTTCTAGATGACAAATCTCGAAGAGTTGGAGATTTTGGAGTTACAGGAAACTTCAACAAAGCCAATGCTGCTAAATTCAATTCAGCCATTAATCAGCACATTAACTCACCTGGTGTAAGAGCAATTCAAGGTACTTATCGAGGTAATCCAGTTACTCACTATGTGAATCCAAATACTGGGTTAAATGTTATTTCTAATCCTAATGGCACTTTCCTTAGTGGATGGAAACTTAATCCTGCACAGTTGCAAAATGTCTTACAGCACGGAGGTTTATAATTTATTACTATGGAATCGAGAAAAGAAAATAGCGGAATATTAATAAACCTAAGTAATGAAGAAGCTCTGGTATTGCTTGATTGGGTCACTCGTTTCAACGAAGATGAAAACATCTTTCAAGACCAAGCAGAAGAAAGGATTCTCTTTGATTTAGAATCAGTCTTAGAAGAAAAAATATCAGAAACATTTAGTGATGATTACAGTGCAGTTTTACAAAAAGCACGAGAGAAAGTACGAGATTAGTTACGTAAGAAAACAATTATCAAAGCCCTTGCAGAAATTTGAGGGCTTTTATTTTGAATATGCTCTACTTGTTTTAAAACCTCGCTCTTCCAGTTTTGTAAACTGGAAGCTTTATCATAGGATGTATCATCCGAATCTTCTATTTGTTAAATGATGAAATTCAAACATCGAATGAAGGATAAGGTAGATGATATTTTGTAATTGTTTACCGTACGTAAGCGGGTAGATGTATCTACCAGAAAAGGAGGAAAGAGTATTATTGAGTAGTGCCGATGATTTTTATGGAGTTCCGAAAAGAAGTAGTAGTATGATCAGAATGGCACATTCAGCGATCACGCTTCTAGATGACAAATCTCGAAGAGTTGAGTTTGCAATGTGATTGCGAAACCAAACGGTCAGTTTTGGAGTGGGTGGAAACTCAGTTCGCAACAACCCCTCGCTCTTCCAGTTTTGTAAACTGGAAGCCTTACCACAGGATTTGCAATCCGAACGGTGGTGGCAAAGCGTCTCAATCGCATCATGTATTTCCGCAAAAATCTTCAGGTCAATTTCAAAAATTAGGTATAAATGTTAACGACCCTAAGTTTGGTACTTGGTGGGAAACTACAAGCCATTTAAGAAATGCAAGAGGGTACAATACAGCTTGGGAAGCCTTTTTTAGTGGGTCACCTACTAGACAGGGAGCTTTTGATCTTGGCAGGCAGCTAATGCAGCAAAATGGTATTCCAGTTGGCTTTTAACCCGCATTATTCACCATAAATAATGGCGGGTTGATTCAAGTAATTGATTTACCGAAGTTTAATATTCATACTGAATAATTGTTGATTCCTCAAATTTGGGGAACGATTTTGTCCTCTCATTCGAAATCAATTGCTTCATATTCCACGTGTTACATCATCTCAATGAATAACACCCGAATTTTTCGGGTTAATTCAATTGAAAGATGAATATTCAAGACTATTATACTCTAAATAGTCTAAGAGAACGAGCATGATGTTTTCAATTTGAAACTTGAGAATAGCATTGAAAAGCATTTAACGAATACAAGAAAACTACCTTCCTATATAATTAAACGGACTAATTGCGAAAAGCTCTTCTTTTACTTCGTTACTCACCTCTAATGTTTGTACAAAAGATTTGATCGTTTCATCGGTAATTTTTTCGTTGGTTCG
This sequence comes from Bacteroidota bacterium, assembly GCA_039026865.1. Lineage (GTDB taxonomy): Bacteria > Bacteroidota > Bacteroidia > Cytophagales > Cyclobacteriaceae > Ekhidna. The sequence goes on from JBCCLN010000185.1 coordinate 2,883, forward strand.
GGTTAGTTCCTTCAGGGCCTCATAGGGATTTGGATATCTCTCCCTTCTTAAAATGGTTTGGATCGCCTCTGCTACTACGGCCCAGTTCGCTTCTAAATCATCCTTGATCACTTTTTCATTGGCGTAAATTTTTGAAAGCCCTTTTTCCAAAGCTTTTAGAGATATCAATGTATGTGCTACGGGTACTCCTATGTTTCTTAAAACCGTGGAATCTGTCAAATCTCGTTGAAGCCTGGAAACGGGAAGTTTAGCGCTGAGGTGTTCAAATAATGCATTGGCCAATCCCAAATTCCCTTCCGCATTTTCAAAGTCAATGGGATTCACTTTGTGTGGCATGGCAGAAGACCCAACTTCGTTTTTTGAAATGGTTTGAGAGAAATAGTTCATAGATATGTATTGCCATATATCGCGACTAAAATCAATCAAAATTGTATTGATTCTTTTCAATCCATCAAAAATGGCTGCTAAGTGATCATAGTGCTCAATCTGGGTGGTAGGATGGCTTCTTTTTAAACCTAATTTCTCCGAGACAAATTTTTCTGCGAACGCATGCCAGTCAATTGCGGGAAAAGCCACCGAGTGTGCATTGAAGTTGCCTGTAGCTCCACCAAATTTGGCAGTAAAAGGGATTTGTTTCAGTAAGTTTAATTGTTCTTTTAAGCGTACAACAAAGACTTGGATTTCTTTACCCAGGCGGGTAGGAGATGCCGGTTGACCATGTGTTTTTGCCAGGATAGGTATATCCTTCCACTGATTGGCTTTTTCTGCTATACTGCTGATGAGGTGATCCAATTCTGGCAATAATGACTGCTGAAGGGCTTCCTTCAACAAGAGTGGAATTGCAGTATTGTTGATATCTTGAGAAGTTAGACCGAAGTGAATGAATTCATTGATCTCAGAAAGTCCAAGTTTATGAAATTGCTCTTTTAAGTAATATTCTACTGCTTTTACATCATGATTTGTGATTTTTTCTATTTCTTTAATAGATATCGCCTCTGGCAAAGAAAACTCGTTATACAGCCTGCATAACTCGGGATCTTTCGCAGTGTCATAAGAAGAGAGTTGTGGAATCCCTGTTTCGACTAGCGCTATAAAATAAAGGACCTCTACTTTGAGGCGATATTGTATGAGGGCTTTTTCAGAAAAGTAGTTGGCTAAATCAAAGACAATAGCCCTATACCTACCATCAATAGGAGAGATTCCCTCCAGAGAGTTAAAATCCATGTAGAATTGATTAATATCAAACACAAAATTACCTTATCATGTTTATTTATCTCATTCAGCATACCTACCTACCTTTACTCATTTAGAATTGAGAAAATGGCATTTTCATTATTTAAGAAGAAAAAAGAGAAGAAAGACGATCATAGATACCATATTTTACGCGTGACTGAGGTTGTAAATGTTGCGAAAGATGCGGTGAATCTCGTCTTCAAGAAACCGGAGAACTTTGATTATCAGCCAGGCCAATTCATTACTATCGTCAAGGAAGTAAATGGAAAGAAAATAAGGCGTGCTTATTCTTTATGCACTACCCCTTTTGAAGATGAAAATCCAGCGGTCACCGTCAAAAGAGTAGAAGGTGGGGCTATGTCTAACGATCTCAATGACCATGTGAGAGCAGGCGATGAAATTGAGACCATGGAACCCATGGGCATGTTTACGACCGAATACCACGCCGGTAAAAAAAGAAAAGCGGTATTCTTTGGAGGAGGCAGTGGGATCACTCCTCTGATGTCGATTTTACGGACAATATTGTTAAGAGAACCTGAAAGTGAAGTGGTGCTTGTGTATGGCAACAGAAGTGAAGAGTATATCATATTTAAAGAACTAATTGGTCAACTTGAAGGGAAGTACAACGGAAGATTTAAAGCGATCCATATATTAGAAGTAGGTGATGCTCCTTATAAAGGAAGGCCCACAGAGAAAATAATCAGAGAAATTTGTGCAGAAATAGAGGTAACTAATGAGACAGAATGCTACCTCTGCGGACCCAAGCCTATGATGGATTTAGTATCTGACGTATTGCCAGAGACAGGAATTGATGAGAAAAACATTAGAATGGAGAGTTTTGAAGCTGGAAAAACTTCTCCCTCGGAAATCATTGATACGGAGAATACAGAAAGTGAAGTGACTATTATGTTGGATGGAGAAGAGTACAAGATTACTATAAAAAAGAATGTATCGATTCTTGAATCAGCCCTAGCTAATGACTTGGATATGCCATATTCCTGTCAAAGTGGCCTATGTACTGCCTGCCGAGGAAAATGCCTGGAAGGACAGATAAGTATTGATGAGGCCGAAGGCCTATCTCAAGATGAATTAGATGAAGGCTATGTGCTCACCTGTACCGGAAAACCAATCTCAGATCAGGTTAAGCTAGAAATGGGTTAACTTTCAGGAACATTCATCTTAATTTAATCTTACTTAATCTAACCTTATGAAATACTATTTACTCTTTTTTCTTATCCCATTTTTAGCTGCTGCACAACTAAAAAGCCCATATGAATATTTAGGTTATGAACTAGGAGAACAATTTTCGAGGCATCATCAGGTAGTTGATTATTATTCTTATTTGACCAGAGAGTCTGAAAAAGTACGCTCAAAAGAATACGGAAGAACCTATGAAAACAGGCCTTTAATCCTCGCTTTTGTGTCTACACCCCAAAATCTCGACAACCTTGAAACCATCAGAACCGATAATCTGAAAAGAGCTGGGATCATTGAAGGAACGCCTGAAACCGAAATAGCTATCGTATGGTTGAGCTACAACGTCCATGGTAACGAGTCTTCTGCAACGGAAGCTTCCATGGCCACCATCTATGAGTTAGTTCGGGAAGGTTCCGATAAATCAGATTGGCTTGAAAATACGTTAGTGATCATAGATCCGTGCATCAACCCAGATGGACGAGAAAGGTACGTAAATTTTTATTGGCAATACGGCAATAGTCCGTACAACCCAGACCCCAATTCACTGGAGCATCTTGAAGAATGGCCTGGCGGTAGAGCAAATCATTATATGTTTGACCTTAATCGGGATTGGGCCTGGCAGACTCAAATAGAAACCCAAAAACGGATCAAAGAATACAATGAATGGCTACCTCAGATCCATGTAGATTTTCATGAGCAAGGCATAAACTCTCCCTATTATTTTGCCCCGGCAGCTCAACCGTTTCATGAGCTGATCACTCCATTTCAACGTGATTTTCAAGTAGAAATCGGTAAGAATCACGCAAAGTATTTTGATGAGAACAACTGGTTTTACTTTACAAAGCAGCTTTTTGATTTGTTGTATCCAAGTTATGGAGATACCTACCCAACCTATAACGGCGCAATTGGCATGACCTATGAACAAGCAGGTCTTGGAAGAGCAGGTCTTGGCGTCATCAAACAAGAAGGGGATACACTAACGTTAAAAGATCGTATAGCCCATCACCATACCACTGGGCTTTCCACCATAGAAATTACCTCAAAAAATGCGGGGAGATTGCTTGATCAATTCGATCAATTTTTCGGCAATTATTCTGGGTTGAAATATAAAACTTTTGTTTTGAAGTATGATGGAAATGACGACAAGTTCCGTTCAATAAGGAAATGGCTGGATAATAATGGAATAGCATACACCAGTGCAAACCAATCCAAATTAAAAGGATATGAATATAGCACGGGAAATAACGCAGCGTTTTCTATTCAAAAAGAAGACCTTGTCATCAGTATGGATCAACCAAAGGCAACCCTGGCACATATTTTATTTGAGCCAAAAACCAAACTTGTGGATTCTATCACCTATGATATCACTGCTTGGGGAGTTCCTTATGCATACGGTCTCCAGGCCTATGCTAGCACACAAATGATCGCTTCCACATCATTGGATGAAGTTGTAACCGAACCTATCGTAGCGCCTGATAAAGCTTACGCATTTGTTAACAAATGGGACAGTATGGATGATGCTCGTTTTTTGGCTGATCTATTAAAAAACGGCATCGATGTTCGGTTTACAGAAAAACGTATGGTTTCGGAAAACAAACGGTTCGAAAGAGGAAGCTTAATTATCGCAAAGCGTGACAATCAATCAATAAAAGAATTTGAGGAAACCATCATAAATAGCGCGAATAAATATGCAAGAAAGCCTATGGTAATCCAATCCGGTTTTATGGACGAAGGGCCAGATGTAGGGTCATCAGATGTGAAATATTTAAAGAAGCCTAAAGTGGCATTAATTGGCTATGAGGGTACTTCATCCTTAAGTTTTGGTGCCGCGTGGCATTTTATGGAGCAAGAGCTTAGGTATCCGGTGACGGTGCTCGGAACTCACTACTTCAGTGAAGTGAATCTAAACGACTACGATGTTCTGATTATGCCGAATGGAAGATATGATGAATTTGGAGAAGATGAAATGCAAAAGATTGCCTATTGGGTTTCAGAGGGAGGTAAACTCATTGCTATTCAAGGGGCTTTAGATATGTGGAAGGATAGTGATTATTCTTCGCTTAAATCCTACGTGAATGATGAAGCCCAAAGCGAAGCTGATAAAGAATCTGAAGAAAGGAAGAAACGTAAGCGATTGGTCAGTTATGATGAAAGAGAGCGAGATTTTATGAAAGAAAATACTCCAGGAGCAATTTATAAAGTAAAGCTGGACTCTACCCATCCACTCGCCTTTGGATATTCGAATACCTACTACTCATTGAAGACCACTAGCAGCCAAGTGGCATATTTGGATGCAAATAATGTAGGAGTCATTGATTCTGAAGAGAATCTTTTAAGTGGTTTTTCGGGACAATACGCCAAAGAGGATGTAGCTGAGACCTTGGTTTTTGGAGTAGAGAATATGGGAGAAGGGCAAATCATCTATTTTGTAGATGATCCACTTTTTCGATCTTTTTGGCAAAATGGAAAGCTATTAGTTGTTAATGCAATTTTTTTTGTTGGTCAATAGCCCGCGATTTACCGGCGTCTCTGGGAAAAGATGAAAAAAATACTATTTATGCTTTGGAGAATTTTTGGTGAAAGACGCAATCAAATCTACTTTTCATTTTGGAGTTGATTTACCAAATTTCTAAAATTCATTTTACTTCCGTATAAATCGAAAGTAAATCAGTGTGCATTTTTAGTAGAATACCTTAACCAGAAAAATTCGGGTGTTGTTCATTGAGATGAGGTAACACGTTGAATAGGAGGTAATTGATTTTGAATGAGAGGACAATATCGTTCCCCAAATTTGAGGAATCAAAAATCATTCATTATGAATATTAAACTGCTGTAAATCAATTACTTGAA
>JBCCLN010000186.1:0-8122 GCA_039026865.1 Bacteroidota bacterium
AATAATTTCCTCAATCAGGGATATGCTGTTCTGTCTATTGGATACGCAAATACTGAGAATACTCCTGAGATAATTGAAAGAATTTCTCTTAACGCTATTTATGATACAATTAAAAAAGTTAGCCAACATCCCAAAATTGATGCTAACAAAATTGCCATACTTGGAAGTTCAAAGGGTGGAGAACTCGTCTTGAATCTGGCAAGTAGGTATGATGATATTGACGCTGTGGTTGCATTGGTTCCCTCTCATGTCACATTTCCTGGTTATACCATAACAGCAAATACTTCTTCCTGGATGTACAATGACAAAGAAGTAGAGTTCGTTCATCTTCCTTTTTTCAAATACTTGTGGAAGAAACTTTGTGCGAGAGGGAACTCACAGATAATACAAGAAATTTTGGAAGAAAATGAAAAACTCTATGAAAAAGATGCAATCAATGTAGAAAAAATTAACGGCCCTGTTTTATTGTTATCAGCTAAAAATGATCGAGCCTGGCCTTCTGATTACATGTCTAATCAAGTTGTAAATCGCTTAGAAGAAAACCAATTTGAGCATCATTATGAACATTTTATGTTTGAAGGGAGTCATTACGACACAAAGAAGCACTTCGATGTGGTTTTCACATTTTTAGATGAGCATTTCAAAGCAGGTGGTAACAAGCACTAAGCTCCATCGGCCTAAGCGGCCCCGCTTACTTAGTTATTTGCAAAGAGCATCTGGAACGGATACTTTTGAGATATTTTAAAGACTAAGCCAACAGAAGAGCTTAGATAGTCGTTACAAGCCATAAGACATCAGTAAAAATCAATTAATATGAAAAAGACTAAACGAGTAATTATTGCATTTGCAACTATTTTTTTTCTAACCTCAGCATTATCTCTTCGAGCTTATTCAATTGCAGGACCATCAATGTCTCCCTCGTTTTGATTAGATGATATTGTAATCGCTAACCATAATGCGTATTTGTTAAACAGCCCTGAACGAGGAGACGTTGTCGTGTATTTTGACTCTGCAAAAAATTCGGCAGCGGTAAAAAGAATAATTGGAATACCCGGAGATGAAATTCAACTAACAGAAAACCTAGTCTTAATAAATGGAATAGAACAGAAACAAACTTTAAAATCAAAGGAAGATTTTTCACATATTCCGAAGGAAAATGGAATCGGCGAAGTAATTGCGGAAGAAAATATTTTTGGAGAGAATCACCTTATAACATTCACTCCGTTTCTAAACCCGGAGAGAAATTTTGAAGCAAATGTCCTTAAAGCAAGTGAATACTTCATTCTTGGTGACCACAGGGACAATAGTGCAGATTCCAGATACATTGGACCAAATAATAGGAAGGGTCATATGGCAATATCATAAAAGCTTGTAACATACTGTATAAGACATATGCTTGCGTGCTTCTTACGTACTACATCGGGACTTGGCCATGAGTCTGCCTCCGAGAAAGGTTTGTGCTTTTTAAAAAGGTTAGCTCACAGGATTGTTTTATTTGTAAGGCGTGTCGGCACCTGAAAGTTTGTGAGCACTGGCAGACTTCTCTACTTTGGTACTATCCATGAAGCGAGAGCAAAACTTCAAGAGATGCTTGACTTGATCAGATATGCAGAACTAACTTCTAAGAGTACTATAACACAAGATGAGGTAGACGAATTTGCTTCTGAAGTCAATAAAGGGCACCTCTAAAAACTCAGTTCAAGAATATAAGGTAGCGTTTTTCTGAGACAAGACTTCCTTTAACCCGCATTATCACCACAAATAGTGGCGGTTTGATTCAAGTAATTGATTTACCATAGTTTAATATTCATACTGAATGATTTTTGATTCCTCAAATTTGGGGAACGATGTTGTCCTCTCATTCAAAATCAATTACTTCTTATTCCATGTGTTACCTCATCTCAATGAATAACACCTGAATTTTTCGGGTTAAAAAATCGTCTTAATTTACGAAAATTTCGATTAGTTTGTCGATATGTTTCATCGCGATCAGGTCATAGAGTTTAGATCACTTTCTTTTAAACTTGACCAAAAAATCAACTCTTACTACCACAAAAATCAGTGTTGAGTTGAACTCACGTTAATAATACTAAATTCGCAGCTTAGCTCTCCGCTTACTCATCTTCCAAGCGCGTAGGTAAACTTTAGGAGTGCTTACCAGCACTCCTAAAATGTCAAGGATCTTGGCCCAGGCAGTAGGATTATGCTCAACCCCCCCGGGAGATTCAAAAAATTTGATAATCCTCTTTAAAGTATTGTTTAACAATAACGTATATAGAATTATGTTCATTAACCAAATAAAGCATATATTAAAAGTGAAGGTAGGGATATGAGTAGTATGAATTACTTTGAAGGGCGCATAAAAATGCGCACGGCCCATGGTTGAGTAAGGCATCATATAGATTGGATCTTTTTTTTGGATTAGCTGATTTTCACCTCTGTAGACCATACTTAACTGCGATCTATTGATTAATAGATTTTTTAGAAATTCATTATGATACTGATGCTCCAACTCAATAAACTTCTCTTTACCTAATTCTGCAATCAGCGCGTTATATACGGAATCTCTTCTGGTTTGTGATTTTAGATATTTTCTTGCAAAGAAATCTTTAGCTTGTAAAAGGTAGTTACTAAGTCTGTTCCTAATGGACTCATTGTAATATTCGGGTGTAAGTTGATCTATGTATTGAAATGATTTAAAACCATAGACTTCATTCAATCTGGTCATTTCGTTTTTTAGTACCGCAAGCTCGCGTTCAGAACGGCTCCAATAAGCGCTATCATTGACTAATTGTGCATTGATAGAGAGCATTTCTGGGATCAGATACGATCGATGGACAGAATTAACACTTATCTCCTGATTAACTTCAAAAAAGTGTTTATCGTAATTATTGTATCTAAATTGAGCAACCGCTAACGCTTCATAAGCCCACCTGGAGGCCATTAGATCTCCAACGACCGGTACATGTTTTTGATTGGTAAGCGAGTAATGTAACTCATCAAACTTAATCAATGCGCCGCCTAATAGGAGTTGAGGGACCAGTATAAATGGAATAAGTATATAAATAGTAATAACTGAGTTGAGCGCAGATGAGATATTAAGACCTACAACATTAGCAAAGCACGAAATCGAAAATAACGTAAGCCAATAATAAAAAGTCATCCCGTGGATCTCCAAAATAAAGTTACCAACTAAGACAAATGACAGCGTTTGAATAGCTGAAAGCATGAACAGGTAAAAAATTTTCGAATTGATATAGCTAAGCCGGGATAAATTCAAAAAAGACTCTCGCTCCAGGATCTTCCGGTCCTTGTAAATCTCTTGAGCACTCACGGTGAGCCCCATAAATAGCGAAACTACAATTGCCATGAATAAGTAAACAGGCAGGTTGATATTTTCTGAGAATGTGTAGGACTTCTCGGGAGAAAACTTCGAAAAATAACCTAGAATGAAAGCAAGTAAGGGTGCTTCCAGAAGATTAATTAAAACATATTGGCGGTTGGAAATCTTAGAATAGAAATTGCGTTTACTAAATATTTTGAATTGCTCCCATCCATTAGGAATATTAAAGTTGGAGGGAGGGAGTGTTGTTTCGTACTTAAGTTTTTCGAGCTTAGGAAGAAGGTGTTCTTTGTATTTCTTAAACCAGGTGAAAGGACTGACTCTTCTTTTTTTTGTGGATCCGCCGTTTTCGTTTATCTCCCTCGCTTCAATAATCTGAAGAATTTGTTCTGGAATCACATTCCCACATCTTGGACATTCACTCTCAGCGGCATTTACCTGAGTATTCATGGTTTTGAAATAAACTACCGCATCGATCGGATTACCGTTGTAAATAGGATAGCCGCCCTTATCTAAAATCCAAAGCTTATCAAAAAGCTTAAATATCTCTGAGGATGGCTGATGAATGATTACTATGACTAATTTACCTTTTCTCGCGAGGTCTTTAAGTAACAGCATCATTTTTTCGGAGTCCATAGAGGAAAGGCCGGATGTAGGTTCATCAGCGAATAGAATCGATGGCTCCCTCATAAGCTCAAGCGCAATATTAAGTCGCTTTCTTTGACCACCTGAAATCGTTTTATTCAACGGACCTCCCACTTTTAAATGCTTAATATCCTCAAGATCGAGATCCTCTAAAACATTGTGGACGGTTTTTTCAATCAGTTCAATCGAAAAGTCACTGAAACAAATTTTAGCATTGTAATATAGATTTTGATAGACGGTGAGTTCTTCAAACAAGAGATCATCTTGAGGAACGTAACCGATCACTCCTTCTAAAGACGCTTGTTCTAACGAAAAACCATTGATGTGGACCCTACCATTGTCTATCGGTATTTTTCCATTTAAAATATTTATTAAGGTACTTTTTCCCGTACCACTTCCTCCCATGATTCCTACAAGTCTCCCTGAATCTTCTGAAAAGGAAAAAGACCTTAACCCATTGTTACTGTTTTTGAATTTAAATTCAATCTCATCTCCCGCTAAAACAACTCTGGTGTTGGTTCGGTCATGAATAAAAAGTTTTGTAATTTCCGACTCATAGATGGAGGAAATGTTAGGTCCCTTTATGATAGATCCGGGTTTTAGAATATAAGATCTTGAAGGGATAATTTTGATTCCCTCTAAAAACAAATTGAGCGGCCCATCATATCTAAAAACGAACGTCTCTACGCTTCTCAAGAAGAGAATCAGCACCTTACCAAAAAGATTTTGAACAAACAGATGTCGTGGTTTATTCTCTTCCTTTTTTTTACGAATCATCCAAGCCATTTCTTCTGGCCATTCTGTTTGCTTATTATCTATGATTAGAATTCGATCCTTATCATTATGTTCTACTGAATCTGGCCTGAGAATAAAGTCTTTAAGGCTGGTCACATCATTTTGATTGAGATTGAAATTAAGGGCAACCAAAGCGGCAAATTCTTCTTCTTTTGAGGTTATTTTCTCATCAGCTCGGATAAGCTCCATTAGTTGCATGAATACAATGAGGCGCTCTGATAGAAGAAGTTCTTTGTTAAGTTGATTACAAATCTTCGCGATCTGTAAAATACTTGTGCTGTCAACAGCTATTCCATCTGATTCATGGGTAATAGATTGGTTGTAAAAATTTAAATAATTATAAAACAGTTTTATATATTCTTCAGTAAGCGTATTGTTGTTTAGGTTTTTTTGGATGTAAGGACGAATGACCAGCTCACCAGAATCAACAACTTCGGTATTTTCCTTTGCGCTTTCTATTATCGCAAAAAGGTGAACAAGAGCGTTGATGATTGATTCTGTCATTGCAAAATAAAAAAGCCTCAACAATAAGGTTGAGGCACTAAAAATAGAGTTTCAAATTTGATTATCCAACGATCAAATCTCTCATCTCTTTGACATAACTGGATATATCATTGAATTGACCTTCTGTCATTTCTGTTTCTTGACCTAACTGATCATATCCTAGCTGTACGTATCTCAAATTGGGGAGAATTTGACTTACGTTTTCATCTTCCTGATGTTTTTCCATCAATTCGACCAATTTAGCAACTTGAGCCTTTTGGTTTGCCAGAACAGCCATCAACTCACCCTTATTTTCGCTCATTTTAATCAATTCACAAGTTATATGCAGTCCTTCTATCACACTGCCTCCAATAACAAGAATAGAGGTTTTTTCTTCACCATTTTGATTAAGATAGTTATAAGTATCATAAAATGATTCAGTAACTATAAATATCAATGAATCAAGATTTTCTGTATTGTTCTCTACTCTTTCCGCCATGGTAACATTGAAAGCAGAGGTAATATTCAGGTCATCAATCAACTTTTTACTCACATCCAAAAAATCAATGGTTTCTTGTGTTTTTTCAAAAGTTGCCGCATAACTTAAATCAGCACCGTATACACCAAGGTTGGCTGCTTTTTGCCAGGTAGCTACATATTCATCAACTTTTTCAGGATTGTTTACTACTTCAGGGGAATAAGAAGTATTGGCATTGTTCAACATTTGTGATACTTCAAAAGAAGTAGGAAGAGGATAGGTAAATTCTTTTTCTACAAAAGATTCTATTTCTTCTTTTTTCTCTTCTTTGGCCTGTTCAGATTGTTGAGAACCTCCACCACAAGCTGTTAATAAATAAATTCCGCTTACTATAAGTGAGAAATTTATAGAACTCTTTATCATAACTGTATCAAATATAGTTTTCTGGCTCAAGATTAATTGATTCCTTTCTATTGATCAAGACTTTGTCTAAATCAATTAATTCAAACCAAACTTTGATCGGTGCCAAGCTCTTTCGTGCAGGTAGTAGAAGAGCATTTTTAATATACTCTCTATCAATGCTACCCCCGTTGCTTTCTCAACAGCACCGGGATCATCTTTGAAGATTAGCAAAGCCAAAACAAACGTTGTTAAAGAAGCGATCACTCTCCAGGTGATGGTCTTAAACAAATGTCTTATTGAACTTTTTATATTCATTTTTATTGAAAACCATATTCTTTCATGGTAATAGTAAAAAATCATTTTTAACGTTGCTTCTGAAACTGCAACCCAGGAAGCTTTTTCCGTTGCCTCAGGATCTTCTCTAAAGAAAAATATGGTTAAAAGAAAGGTTGTACCAGTGGCAATGATTCTCCAGGTGATAGTTTTTGCTATATGTCTTTTTCTGCTTTTCATTTTCTTCGGTTAGGACGCAAAAATACCCCTTAGATTATGTTATTTTTAATTGATTAAGAATGAAAAAGTACTTCTTACATTTAAGGATTTACTAAAATCAAATATGATGAGGATCTTCTCAAGAAAGGAAAAACAGGAAATAACAATGAAAACCTCACAGCAGCTTCACAACACAACTACTGATCATAATCATGAAGCTGAACATAAAAAGTTTGCTCAATATTGTGTTTTTCAAGCTGGGAATGAAGAATATGCCATTCCTATTGAATTGGTACAGGAAGTAGTGAAATTTAGTCGTCCTGCGTTCATACCTCAAATGCCTAATCACATTCTAGGTATGTCAAATGTAAGGGGCGACGTCTATGGTATTATGGATTTGGAATTATTCTTCAGAATGAGTACCAGTCCGGCAAAACATAACTACTTTTTAGTGCTAGACCACGATCAATATAAGGTAGCTATAGGAATCGAAAATGTTCCTGATTCCTTGATTGTAGATGAAGACATGCTGGAAGAACTAAAGTCTTCTACAATAATAACTATGGCGAGTCAACAGTATCTGAAGGGGGTAATAAAAAAAGACAAGCGTATGATTATAGCCCTTGATGTCCTGGGAATTATATCTAGTAAGAATTTTACACGTCAAGTTTAGCTTTTGTTTCTATTGGAAAGGAACAACCTTTGAATAACCTGATTGTTTTCCTCGAAATTTTCACCAAAAAACCAAACTTTAGCTACCGTAAAAACCGATATTGCATCGAATTAACTTAGATATCGCTTTAAGTACTGAGGTTGGCTTAATCGTTTTTCTTAAGGGATGATTAAATGTAAGAAAAGAAGAGTAGATTCGGAACACTCTTTGTCACTTCTACCAAAGGAAGAATTATCACGCCAAACCGTGGGATATTAGCTTGTGCGTCGGAAAATTGCAAATATTGGGGGAAGAAGGACTCACCCCCCATCCAGGTTAAGTTCACAAAAAATGACTGCGAACCATCAAGAAATCACTCACCGCCACAACAATCCGCGACCCTCCACTAAAATTCTGCCATCTTCCACTAAATGTACCGTCCATCAACTATTCCACTATAATTGGTCAAGCAGCGGAGTATACAACCAATCTTTACCGAAAATACCCCCTAAAACAAACGAAAATTTTCTCTTATTTAGAGAGAAAAATAAGTGCAAACGCGATTATTTACGATTTTATCCAGGCAAAAATAGCCTCCTTTGCAAAACTGGATTTTGGTTCAAATCGAGGCGTTCGAAATTTCAAAAACAAGGTTTTTTGATTGTAAATGAGGTTTTTTAAATTTTGAGTAATAGGAAGAGTGGGTCAAAAAGCAGATTTTTCTAAGGATTCTTAGCGTCATTTGAATCCAGTAGGTTAGGTTTAGTAGAAAAAGTGGAAGTAACTATGGAGTAGCGCCGGTGATTTTTAGGGCGTTCGAAAAGGAGTATTC
>JBCCLN010000187.1:0-8082 GCA_039026865.1 Bacteroidota bacterium
CTCAAAGCCAGATTAGGGCCCAAAGCAGCTAAATGTGCGATGGCTCGTAAAATGGCGATCATCTATTTTCATATGAGGACTAAAAAAGAAGCGTTTAATCCCGAAATAGTTCGGCTAAACCAAACCAAATTAAAAGAAAAACGAAGTAAAAGCCTTGAACAACAACTGGCTGCCCTAAAGAAGGCTGCTTAAGGTGGGTATAAGGTAGGTTAAGCTTTTACATGCATATTCATAGCTCTGGCAAGCTGCAAACAAATAAAATGGATCATTCAGATAAAGCAAGCACAGGCAAATCAGCAGATTTCTAAATCCAAATGCGCTCATACGTATGCTACTCAGATTTTAAAGTTTACTAAGAGCCTAGTTCAATAGGTTTATCCGTGGTCTGTGGCACATAGACCACATGCCATTATCTCATATCAACAAAAAGAAATAGCATCAAATCGTTCATTATTATGTGTGAAAAAAGGAAAATCAGCATTTGCATTTTCATAAAATACAGTAGAAAAACAGTGAGCATTTTCTGGTAGGCAAGGCCTCGTAAGACTTGGGATGAACGGGGTTTCTTTTTATTGCACCTCAGTGAAAACATAAGAGATAATATTTGCCCCCATTCTTAAAGCTTCCATTCTAAGTTTCTCCGGATCATTGTAAACTGACTGATCTTCCCAACCATTTCCAAGGTCAGACTCGTAGGAAAAGAAACAAACCAATCTACCATCGTAAATAATCCCTAAACCTTGAGGAGGCTTACCATCGTGCTCATGGATTTTAGGAAGTCCTTCATCGTAGTCGAATTTTTGATGATAAATCGGATGATTAAAAGGGATCTCTACAAATTCCAGCTCAGGAAAGACTTTTTTCATTTCAATCCGAATAAAGGGTTCAAGTCCATAGTTGTCGTCAATATGTAAAAAGCCACCTGAGATAAGATAATTCCGAAGGTTTTTAGCTTGAAAGTCATTGAAAACCACGTTCCCATGTCCGGTCATGTAAACGTATGGATACAAAAACAAATCAGGGCTGCCAACTTCTACTATATCTTCTGAAAGAGATAAATTAGTATGAAGGACTTCATTGCAAAATTCAATCAAATTTGGGAGAGCTGTCTTATTGGCATACCAATCTCCGCCACCATCATACTTTAGTTTCGCTATACTTAGTTTTTGAGAAAACGTATGTAGTGGAATGGTTATGATGAAAAAAACAATGGCTGTTTTCATTTGTGTAAGTTTATTTTCAATGGCCACATGGATTACTCATAGACTTATACATCCTCGATTAGTGTGCCAAGGATATTAAGTTTATGCTCATTTCATGCGTATTTTAAGTCGATTTTCGATTGCACACATGGAGTTTAACAATAAAAATTCATCTAGCGGTTAGTGTAAATTTATCTTCAAATCTTTATGCTTGTTTCATTTCTACGTAGTTTATTTTCAATCACACATACAGAATTTTTATGAGTTTATTCATTCAGTTGGTATGCTAGGTAGCTGAGTTTCTGCTTAGTTTTATGAGTTTAATACTTGATAGATTATTTCTAAATTGATTTCAGTAAAATTATTAACAATTAAATCCGCATCCAGTTCCTTCCTTTTGTGAGAAGTAGCTAAAGCAATTACTTTGGCACCTGCAGCCTTTCCTGCTCCGATTCCCGAGACGGCGTCTTCAAAAACTACGCAACTAGTTGGATTCCTTTTAATCATGCTTGCGCAGTTGAGATAAACTTCAGGATCCGGTTTCCCTTTACTGACTGCCCGATCGTCAATAACTCCTCTGAAATAATGCCTTATATCCAAGCCGTCTAAGGTAAACGCCACATTTTCTACCGGGGCTGAGGTACCAACAACCATGGGGATTTCTTTTGATTTAGCCTCTTCTAAAAATGTAATAAGACCATCAGTGGGCTTCAAATGCTCTTGATAAAGTTCTCTGTAAATACATTCTTTTTCATACGCTATTTTCTTTGCTTCGCTTGGCGGCATTTTTTTCTTTAACATAACTTCAATGATACTGGTGAAAGTGCGACCGTTCATCTGGTTGCAGTAAAACTCTTCGGTAATTGACATCTGGTATTCTTCAGCCATCTTTTGCCAGGACAAAAAGTGATAACGGTGATTATCTACGATCACACCATCCATATCAAATAATAAACCTATCTTATTCATTTGTAAATAACTCTTCTAACGGTGATCCTGTGTGTAAGAGCTTGTTAAATATCCAGGGATTAGGCCCATGACCAGATCTCCTGACATTTTCATATTAAATCCGTTTTCAAACCTTCTTTTCATTATATCCATTGTATTTCCACAAGTTAATTCATCAGCGGGTCACTAGTTTGGTTTCTGAGTGAATCCGAATAGAAGGCAACAAAAACTAAGTATCGATAGTGTTACTTTTTTCATAAATGTGGAGCAGGGCATCTGCACATTAAGATCTGATATTAAAAGAACACCAATATTCCACTTTTATAAAGAAGTGGAGAGGAATTTTTTGAAAAATGTTTTGAACTAGGCACTTAATAAATAGCTCTAGCGGGTTACAAACAAACAAAGTGGATCATTCAGATAAAGTAAGCACAACAAATCAGCAGATTTCTAAACCCAAATGCGCACATATATACACAATAACCCTCATTTTCTTATTTACTGAGTGTCTAGTTCAAAAAATGTTTTTTTGGATGTTGGAATCCAAGTCCATCATGCCACTATATTTTAAGTCTACAGATACCCTGAAATGAGAAGGTATGACAACAACATTATTCTCATGTTAAAAGAGAAAAGCTATAAATTCCTACATTGAAGGTAGCATAAAAAAATAGTTTTTGAATAAGCTGGTAATTTTGTGACTATGCAAGATAAAATCCTGATTCTAGATTTTGGCTCGCAATACACTCAGCTTATTGCACGAAGAGTTCGAGAGCTAAATGTCTACTGCGAAATTCATCCATTTTACAGGTTCGAATTGACCAAAGAAGTAAAAGGGGTGATCCTGTCAGGAGGTCCCTGTTCGGTGCTGGATGAAGGATCACCCACTATCAAAATCGATGACTTTAATGGCCTTCCTATTTTAGGAATTTGTTACGGCGCTCAACTTTTGGTAAGAAAGCACGGTGGTGAAGTTGCAAAATCAGATCACCGTGAGTATGGAAGAGCAAACCTAAAATACGTGGATGCTCACTTTGACCTTCTAAAAGAAATTGAACTAGGTTCGCAAGTTTGGATGTCACATGGAGATACGATCACCAATTTACCAGATGATTTTAAATTGATTGCTAATACAGCGTCAATTCCGGTTGCCGCTTTTAAGGTTGAAAACAGTGATGTATATGGTATTCAATTTCACCCGGAAGTGACACATACTACGCAAGGAAAGACTATTCTTAGGAATTTTGTAGTACATATTTGTAACGCCTCACAGGATTGGACACCTGATATTTTTGTTGAAGAAACCATCACCTCTCTTAAGAACAAATTAGGAAAGGATAGAGTAGTTATGGGACTTTCAGGTGGGGTCGATTCTTCTGTTGCTGCTACACTTATTCATCAAGCAGTTAGCAAAAACTTGTATTGTATTTTCGTAGATAATGGCTTACTAAGAAAGAATGAATTTAAGCATGTGCTAAAGTCATATGAAGGGCTTGGATTAAATGTAAAAGGTATAGATGCTAAAGAACGATTTTACAAAGAATTAGAAGGGGAAAGTGATCCGGAGAAAAAGCGAAAAATCATAGGAAGAGTTTTCATAGAAATTTTTGACGAAGAGGCACACCGGATAGAAGACGTAAAATGGTTAGGTCAGGGAACCATCTATCCTGATGTGATAGAGTCCGTATCTGTAAACGGACCATCAATGACCATTAAATCACATCACAATGTAGGTGGCTTGCCTGCAAAAATGAACTTGAATGTGGTGGAGCCTCTCAATACGTTATTTAAAGATGAGGTGCGAAATGTTGGTAAGACTCTGAAGATACCGGATTTCATCCTTGGAAGACACCCATTCCCGGGGCCAGGCCTTGGAATTAGAATTCTCGGTGATATTACAGCAGAAAAGGTAAGTATCCTTCAAGAAGTTGATGCCATTTTTATTGATGGATTGAAAGAAGAGGGATTGTACGGAGAAGTTTGGCAAGCAGGCGCTATGCTTCTCCCTGTTCAGTCAGTGGGGGTTATGGGAGATGAACGAACCTATGAAAGCGTAGTATCTTTAAGGGCGGTAACCAGTATGGATGGAATGACAGCTGATTGGGTCCCTCTCCCTCATGACTTTCTCGGTAAGGTTTCAAACAACATTATCAACCGGGTAAAAGGAGTTAATAGAGTGGTTTACGATATTAGTTCTAAACCGCCTGCAACAATCGAGTGGGAATAATCACTAGTTTTGAGCTAAATATACAGCATGTGAAACCCCTCTTCTCAGTAATCTTGTTTGTTTTTCTCCTCAGGGGATACAGCCAATCCAGTCAGTCGGAATATCTGGAATCAAAGCGACAATTCGCTCTTGAAAACTTTGCTGCTGCAAAGCTTGGCTTTCAAAATTTATTGGAAGATGATGTTTTTGGAGCATTTGCTTCTTTTTATTATGCACTTTCTTTATATCATGAGGATGAAGTAGAAAAAGCATATGATATGTGGAGGCAAGCACAAGCTAATTTTCCAAAGTGGGATCAGCAGGTAGAAGTCAGCTACTGGTTGGCCATAACCTCTTTTGAATTGGAGCGCTATGCTGCCACTTTCGGTTACCTCAATGAACTACCCAAAGATCTTCGGAAAGGCGTCTTGCAAGAAACCTTTGAAAAAATGCCTTATGATGAGCTTTTGAAAGCGTATCAATCAAATCCTGATAGTCGTAATTTAGCTTCTTACCTGGCGAGATTCATTTTGAGTTTGCCTTATAGTGAAATAGATCGGGAGTTGCTTTCAGAGCTATCCGGAAAATTTGATATTGAACTAGTGACGGAAGAGGATGCTTTACCTGAAATAAAAAAAGAGAGATATGCAGTAGCAATAGTACTTCCATTCATGTTTGAATCCTTTGAAAATCCACAATCTGTCATTAGGAATTCAATCATTTGGGATGTATATCTAGGAATGAGAAAAGCACAGGAAGATCTTCAAAAAGAAGGTATTGAGTTATCATTGTTTCCCTTTGATACAAAGAAAAGAGGGGATGTCACCCAAAGACTGGTAGCTTCAGGAAAGTTGGAAAATGCTGATGTAATCATAGGTCCACTCTATAATCGACCGAATATGATTGTCTCAAATTATTCTGCTAACCATCAATTAACTATGATAAATCCTCTATCGTCAAACGGTGAGATTATAGGGAATAACCCATACGCTTATTTATTTAAGCCATCTTATCAGACACAAGGACGCATGGCCGCGAAATACGCATCTGAAAATTTTATTAATAATAAGCTTGCGTTTGTCTTTTACGAAACAGATCGCGACAGCGTCTTAGCAAACGCCTATCTTAAAGAAATTGAGAGGAATGGTTTTTTAGCGATACGATTTGAACGTTTAACCAATGAAAGTGCTCAGCAGGTTCAAAAGGATTTCATTGAAAAGTATGAGATTCGGTTAGATACAGCATACTCAGAGGAAGAGATTGATTCTATCGGGCTTCTTCCGGGAAGGTCAGTGAAAACAAGGCCTATAAGAAATAGAAATACAGGCAAGATTTTAAAAAACCAGGAAGGTGAGGAGGTCTTAGAGTATTACGAAGAGCGTTTTAAGGTAAAGGAAGACAGCATTGGACATATCCTGGTAGCTTCTTCAAGTAATTTACTTGCGAACAATTTTATCAGTCTATCAGAGGTAAGAAATGATACCATTGGGATCATTGGATATAAGGATTGGTTAGAATTTTCTACCGTTTCCTACAATCAGTTAGAAAGACTTGGTATAGCGTTCATCAGCCCTGATCTACATAACAGGAGCACTCCTTTCTATGAAGAACTCAGAAATTCCTTCATAGCATCTATAGGAAGAGAGCCAGGAGAGTATCATTTAATAGGGTATGAATTAATCTATCAACTGGGTTATTTACTAAAAGAGCACGGTAGGTATTTTCAACGAGGGCTGAGAGGAGGTAAAGTCATGCCTGGTAAAGTAATGTATGGACTTAGGTATGAGACCTTTCATGACAACCAAATTGTTCCCATAACCAAATTAGAAGAGCTGAGATTGGTTCTTCAACACAATAAGAAAGAATAAATTGATAAAAATAAGTACGAGCAAAGAATTATTTGAAAGAGCTCAAGAGTATATTCCAGGTGGTGTTAATTCGCCTGTGAGGGCATTTAAAGCAGTAGGTGGTGATCCTATTTTTTTTGCCAAAGCTGAAGGCGCCTATCTCTATGATGAAGACGGAAATGCTTACATTGATCTAATAAATAGTTGGGGTCCGATGATTCTTGGCCACGCAAACAAAGCGATAGAAGAAGCAATTTTCAAGGCAGTCATTGGGTCGCCATCTTTCGGAGCCCCGTCTAGGATGGAAGTTGAATTGGCGGAGTTGATCACCGAAATGGTATCATCGGTGGAGAAAGTAAGAATGGTTAATTCCGGAACCGAAGCAACCATGTCAGCCATTCGCTTGGCTAGAGGATTTGCTAAACGAGATAAAATAGTGAAATTTGAAGGATGCTACCACGGGCATGGTGATTCTTTTCTGATAGCCGCGGGGAGTGGTGCTGTGACGATGGGAACTCCGGATAGTCCCGGTGTCACTCATGGAACAGCTAAAGATACCTTGCTTGCGCCCTACAATGATCTAGAAAAAGTAAAAGAAGTGGTTGATGCTAATAGAGGTGAAGTGGCTGCAATCATCGTGGAGCCTGTTGCTGGAAATATGGGATGTATTACACCGGTTGAAGGATTTTTAGAAGGGCTTAGAAAGCTCTGTGATGAAGAAGATATTGTTTTAATTTTTGATGAGGTAATGACCGGGTTTAGGCTAGCTAGAGGAGGGGCGCAGGAGATTTATAATGTAAAGCCTGATATCACCACTCTTGGTAAAATAATTGGCGGAGGTATGCCGGTAGGAGCCTATGGTGGTAGAAAAGATATAATGGATTTCGTTTCACCTCAGGGGCCGGTCTATCAGGCAGGTACATTGTCAGGTAATCCTGTAGCTATGGCAGCTGGCTTTGCCCAACTTTCTCAGCTTAATGAAAATGACAAAATATACGCAGAGTTAGAAAACATCACAAAGAAAATTGCTGAAGGGTACAGCAAAGCGTTGAAAAAAAGAAAATTAGAATTTACCCAAAACCAAATTGGGAGTATGTTTAGTCTTTTTTTTACGGATAAAGAAGTAGTTGATTTCAAGACGGCCAAATCATGTGATACGGTGATGTTTGGGAGGTATTTCCGATCCATGCTGGAGAGAGGTATCTATTTGGCACCATCTCAATTCGAGTCACTTTTTATTTCACAGGCGATAGGAAATGAAGAAATAGAAAAGATTATTTCGGCTTTCGAAGACTTCTTATCAACACATCATTGATCTCCTTGGGCAAAGTATCATTAAGTTAAGTGGCATGATCATAGATGTTTTGTTACGTGTATAGCTTGCCCGACGAAAAGTCGGTGGGCAATATGCTCACGATGCCTGGCATGAGACTGGTTGTCATTGGCTTGAAAGTACAACTTATTCACAAGAACTAATTCATGCATAACCTCACCTGCGCCAGCACAAAGATTTCCTGTAGGCTCTTGCTATCATACTCAATGACTTTCTTCCTTTTCAATAGCTTTTGAGCGACTAAGGAAGACATTAAATCCATTTTTGAGATTCTAATGAAAATGTAATAAAATCACAGGATCACCTTCAATTCATCCAAAATTCAGATGAATTTTTGAAAATTTGATCAATTGACTCCATAGTATAAAATAGACTCGATTCATCTTTCGCTAAAAAACTACACAGTAAGATGTAAGTAACGTGTTTTTCGTTTTTTCTTAGAGACACATAAGTAGACTTGATCCAGATTATGAATCGGATAGACTCAAGGGCACCTCTAAAAACTCAGTTCAAGAATTTGAGGTAGCGTTTTTTTCTGAGACAAGA
>JBCCLN010000188.1:0-8079 GCA_039026865.1 Bacteroidota bacterium
TCATATGAGGACTAAAAAAGAAGCGTTTAATCCCGAAATATTTCGGCTAAACCAAACCAAATTAAAAGAAAAACGAAGTAAAAGCCTTGAACAACAACTGGCTGCCCTAAAGAAGGCTGCTTAAGGTGGGTATAAGGTGGGGTAAGGCTGTGAACAATTGAAAGTCGATTTATGTATAACGATTTTAATAAAAAACCTTTACTTTAGAAATAATTATTAAAAAAACACTATCATGAAAAAAACAAAACTTACGCTGCTGTTAATTATTTCTATGTTTCTTCAAACAAGAGCGCAGGAATTCGATGGAATTTTTGAAGGAGGCATTGAAGATGCTACTACCTATTTACAAGCTTATACAGGCCCATTAATGCAATCACTAAGTAATGGTCTTGGGAATGGTTGGTACAATACTGCCAAACCACACAAGCTCCTAGGCTTTGACCTTACGATTACAGTGAATGTCGTTAATGTTTCGTCTAGTGAAAGGGAATTCATCTTCGATGAGGATGATTATCAAAACCTGGAACTGGCTTCCGGTGACCCAAATTTACCTACTGCTGTTGGAGGGTCTTCGGATACCCGTATCCGGGCTGTTGCAGGGAGGACGATCTCAGATGGGACTAACACCATTATCCTTGAAGAGGCAGAAGAATTTGACGCCCCTTCAGGTTTTAACGTGGAGGATTTACCAATCATCAGTGGACTCCCAGTCCCTGCAGTACAACTGGGTATTGGTCTTCCGAAGAATACCGATTTGAAACTAAGATACGCAAGTGATTTCGGCGCTTTTGACGATGGTAACCTTGCTTTCTATGGAGTTGGTGTTTTGCATGACGTTAAACAATGGATACCAGGACTAAGACAGGTGCCGTTTGATTTTGCCGGGTTTGTTGGATATACCTTTCTGGATGCGGATTATAAAATTGAGGAAGGCAGCGCATCAGGCGACTATCAGGCGGACGGTGAGGTAGAAATAGGCGTATATTCATTTACTATTCAAGGTATCGTGTCCAAGAAGCTTTCCATATTTACTCCTTATTTAGGGCTTGGCTATACCATCTCAGGAAGTGACTTTGATGTGAATGGGGATTTCATTTATAGAGAAGGAGGTAGAGAATTAACTTTTTCAGATCCTGTATCATTAGACTTTGATGGGGGCAGCACTTACAAAATCAACGCCGGACTTAGAATTAAACTTGCAATTCTCACATTGCATGCAGAATATGTCCTGCAAGAATCTGATGTGTTTACTGTCGGCGTAGGATTCAGTGTTAGATAACTCACATTTTCGAGAAAAAGAAAAGTCTTGCCAAAAGCAAGACTTTATCTACTTGTCAAACAGGTGTATGAATAAATTTGTGTTATGCATTTATTAATACTCTATCTTTTAGAAAAGTAACCAAGCAATATGAATAAAATTCTCTTTGTGTGTCTTGGAAACATTTGTAGATCCCCAATGGCAGAAGCCATCTTCAATCATCAAATTAAGAAAAGAGGACTTATGAATTGTTTTGTAGCTGATTCTGCCGGTACGGCTAACTATCATATTGGTGAAGATCCCGACCCTAGAACCATAGAAATAGTAGAAAAACATCACATTACAATTAATCATAAAGGGAAACAATTTGAGAAAATGCACGCGAAAGCATATGATTATCTCGTCGCAATGGATTCATCTAATAGAGCTAATATGCATATCAAATTAGGTAATGAGAATAAACATATCTACCTGATTCGAGAATTTGATCCAAAAGGATGCGGAGATGTTCCTGACCCCTGGTATGGAGGCATTAAAGGTTTTGATGAAGTGTACCATATTCTTGATCGATCCATCGAAAAATTTATTGAGTTCCTGCAGAAAACGAGAATTAGTGATTGAAGACTTTTTTAACCTGGCACTCTCTGCGCATATAGAAGAATGCAAATTGAAAAGCTGGAAACCCGTTGGTGGCGGATGCATTCATAAAACAGCCAGATTACAAACAAAAAATCATTCTTACTTTATTAAATGGAACCATTGCAGAGAAATAGATTTATTTCTAACAGAAGAAAAAGGCCTTCAACTTTTAAATGATCATCCTGAGATTCGAGTACCTGGCGTTTTGGGGCAAGGACAGATAGAGGAAAAATCATATCAGCTTTTGGAGTGGATAGAAAGCGGTTATCCTTCAAGCGGTTTCTGGGGTGTGTTTGGAAAATCATTGGCTAAACTTCATCAACATGATCATCATTATTTTGGATTAAGTTACGATAACTACATTGGTAGATTACATCAATCAAATACTCATCATGAGACCTGGCATAGCTTTTTTATCGCCGAGAGACTAGAACCACAGCTTAAGCTTGCTTTATCAAAAAAACTGATCAATAACCAGATTATCTCACTATTTGAAAAGCTCTTTCCTAAACTTGAAAATTTGATACCTGGAGAAAGACCATCACTTCTTCATGGGGATCTTTGGAGTGGAAACTTTTTAGTTGATCAAAATTCTCTCCCGGTACTGATTGATCCTGCGGTCCACTATGGCCACAGAGAAACAGAACTCGCCTTTACCCGCTTGTTTGGTGGATTCGATAAAAAATTCTATTATACCTATAATGAAGAATTTCCATTAGAAATCGGATTTGAGAACCGAGTTGATATTCACAATTTATACCCACTTTTAGTTCATGTAAATCTCTTTGGAAGCTCCTACTTATCAGGAATTAAACAAACACTAAGACGGTTCGCTTAGTTAGTTATACAGCACTTGATAGTTATTTGCTGTTCTTTGTTCCATTATCACTGATCTATTGCGCGGTAGTCTGTTAAATGAACCGGGAGTATAGTTTTTTATCGTAGCCAAACTAAGAGGCTCCTTAAAAGAAAGGATAAAGTCTCTATTTAGTAATTCTTTTATTCGCTTTGCCTTAAAAGGCTTATTATCAATGCAAAAAGAAAATGTCAAAGCGGAATTCTGCATTAAGTTAATCTTGATATTTAACAAATCTAATACCTGCAATATTAATCCTAACTTCTTTTCCTCCATGAAACTATGATCCTTTACCTGAGCTGTAATCAAGAGTTGATTTTTCTTAAATATAAAGCAAGGGATGTTTTTTGTAGTATTCGTAGACGAAATGGTGGTTCCGGGTATTGCATAATCTTTGAAAGATCTTACAGTAAGCGGAATATTCTTTTGTGCAACCGGTTTGAGCGTTTTAGGGTGGATTACCTGGGCACCATAATAAGTCATTTCGGTAACTTCACGATAGCTAAGCTGATCATATTGCTCTGTTTGATCCAAGATTCTAGGATCAGCGTTTAAAATTCCAGGAACGTCCTTCCAAACGGTAAATCCAGCAGCATTCAGGCAATACGCAAGAATAGCCCCCGTAAAATCTGATCCCTCCCGACCCAAAGTTGTGGAGTTACCCTCTACATCAGAGCCTATAAATCCTTGGGTAATGACTGTTTTATTTTCTAAATCCGGTTTTAGTTTTTCTTGAATTTGCTTTTCCGTAACCACCCAATCCACGTTCGCTTCACTAAAATATTGATCAGTTCGAATGACTGTCCTCGCGTCTACCCATTCACATAAAATTCCCTCTTTATTTAGGTAGGCCGCAATGATGGAAGTAGACATTAATTCTCCATGAGGGACAATCATATCATAAGCAAACATTTCGTCTTTATCGGAAACCTTTCCTAGATTTCGCTCTAGTGATTTTTCAAAAACTGCATATTTAGGAGGAATTTCTAATAATAGATCGGTAATGATTGTTCTATGATAGAGAAGTAAATCCTCCAATGTATCTTGATACGGTCGCTTTCTATGAGCAAGTGATACTAATTCTTCAAGTTTGTTGGTAGTTTTTCCCATCGCTGATACTACTATAGTAAACCTATCCGGATAGAAAGATTTCATAATCTTATGTAGATTTCTTATCCCATCTGCATCCTTAACGGATGCACCTCCAAACTTAAAAATCTGCATCGCAATCGTTTTCAATAAATAAACATCTCACTTTCATAGTATAGTTTTACTTAGTTTTATTCTAGACGTTAAAATTTGATGAGCAAAAGTAAGCTTAGCTCACATTTATGGATAACAATAGATCGATTTATGAAACAAAAGGGAAATTAATTTTCTCTCCTACAGGAAAAAGTCAAAGACCTTTGCATAGAATACATTCGGTATTTTAGTTGTAAAAACGC
The DNA here is from genome assembly GCA_039026865.1 of Bacteroidota bacterium. Classification (GTDB taxonomy): domain Bacteria; phylum Bacteroidota; class Bacteroidia; order Cytophagales; family Cyclobacteriaceae; genus Ekhidna. The sequence continues at coordinate 4,199 of JBCCLN010000188.1, forward strand.
AGTTTCTTTTTTCAAATTTGTATAATTGATCAGATTCGTATCTTAAGTATATTTACTGAAAGTCACTTGTTTGCTCTTCCTTCAACCAACACTTCCTAAGAGCAAAAAACGTATTTACCATTCTCACATTGATGCACGACACCAATTCATCGTTATCAAAATCTGGATTTTTAAAGGAATAACCTGACGTACTTATCAAAAGCGACCGTTTTGAGTAGTAGGTGACTGTTGAAGGCAGCAAAAGAGCTTGTTTCTGTGGTATTTGATTTTATAATTATTATTTTCAATTAAAATTTAGATAAGGTGTAAATGTTGATTTTACGAAAGTCTGTAAAACTTGCTTTTAGAATGTTGATGAAGCAAAGAGTGTTCACTACAATTAATTTGATATGTCTATCTATTAGTTTATTAGCATTTTTTATTGTACTCCTGTTTGTGCAAGGAATCTACAGGTTTGATACTTTCCACAATCATTTACATAAAATATATAGAGTCAATAGTACAGAAATGGCTTCGTCGCCAGCCATTCTAAAAAGTAAACTAGAGAACTATCCAATATTTAGCAAAATTGCTCCGGTTAAAAGAGGTTTTTGGCCCATTATCATCTTGGAAAATGGTGAATCGTTCATGTTAAAAGGTTTAGAGGTTGACGGAACCTTCTTTGAGATTTTTTCTTTCGAAGAACTACTAGGTGATGCGGCTTCCGCGCTTAATCTGCCTAATACTCTAGTGCTTACGGAAAGCTCCGCTAAGAAAATCTTCAATAATGTTCAAGTTCTAAATAAAATGATTCGGTTAGAAGGTGAAGCGTATACAATTGGAGCAGTTATTAAAGATCCACCAAAAAATTCTCACTTTCAATTTGAAATATTAGGATCATTCATAACACAGGAAATAAAGAATCTTGCTGAAAATAAAAGCTATTACGAAAGTTGGAATAATAGAATAATGTATCACAATTTCGTTTTGATAGACGAAAGATATAACTCTGATGAAATTGATCAGATACTTAGTGAAGTATCTTCTAGGGAGAATAGTAAAGTAGATGGAAAAGAGTTCGAGTTGTATTCCCAACCCATGAAAAACATTATCCTTGGTGAGAATTTATTCAATGAATCAGGTATTACGATCGACAAGAAGGCTATTTTTCTGATCGCCGTTTTGGGTTTAATAGTGATGTTAATTGCCTGTTTCAATTATTCAAACCTTTCTTTTGCAATGCTAATGAGGAGGACGAAGGAGATAGGTATAATAAAAATTTTTGGTGGTACTAAATTAAATATAGCTTCACAACTCCTTATTGAATCAATTGTCATTACCGTCGCTTCAGCACTTATAGCATTCATTGTTTTTGTTTTATTAATCCCTCATATTAACGCCTTATCATTAGGAATAAGCGATGTTGCGCTACTTGATGCTTCCTTAGCTAATTTTCTGATCTTCGTTGGGTTGGCTTCATTGATTGGTATTATATCAGCGCTTTTTCCAGCGTTGGTTTATTCTAAAATAAGCTCCCTTAAAGCGATATTAGGTGGACATAAGCTGAGGCTATTCTTAGGGTTATCTACAAAGAGCTTTTTGGTTACATTACAGTTTTGTGTGTCAATATTTTTACTGATCACAACAACGGTTATTTATAGGCAATATAATTACGCTCTTGATTTTGACCTTGGATTCATTTCCGAAAATATTTTGAATATTGAACTCTGGGATGAAGATTTGATTGATGAACTAGAAAATGAGTTTACTGCAATTCCTGGTGTTACTATGATCTCTAAGTCAAAAATGTTACCGAGTAGGTGGAGTTTGTATTCCAATGAGGTTGTTTATTTAGACTCCGAACCTATAACGGTATATGAAAATTTTATTGATCACAATTATCTTGAAAATTTTGGTCATAGCTTGGTTTCGGGGCATAATTTCCGACCTGGAAATGATACGAAAAAAGAGTCAAGTGTTATAATCAATCAAATGTTAGCTAAAGAGATAGGTTTTATTAATCCAAATGATGCACTCGGAAAGAGATTAAAAGTCAACGGCAATAATCTTGCAATTATTGGGGTAGTAAGAGATTTTATGAATACCTCCATTTTGCATAAACAATTACCCCTTATACTTCGAAATAATGAAAGTGAGTATTATGTTATGAATTTAAAACTATCCTCAAACGATCACTCCCGCGTCATTGATCAACTAGAAGCAAAATGGAGATCTATTGATGAGAAAAACCCTTTCGAAGCTGATATTTATGAAAATCAAATAGCTGAAGTTTATGAAAATTACTCCGTCATGCTGAAAATCTCTGGTGCTTTGTCAATTATAACAATAGCAATTTCAATACTTGGGCTCTTTGGTATGGTAATTTACAGTATGGAGACAAGGATTAAAGAGCTCTCCATTAGAAGGGTATTAGGAGCCGATACTTGGCGGCTTTTGGGATTAGTTTCAGGAGGTTTCCTATCAATTTTTGGAGTAGCCTTTTTACTCGCAACCTCTCTCGCCTACTTTATACTTCAAAGATATTTTCTTTCGAAATTTACTTTTCATGTGAATGTTGGCATTATGGAGTTATTTGCTAGTGGATTTATTATTCCTATTATATGTTTCTTGCTCGTGCAATGGCAAATGAGCAAGGTTGTGAATCGTAATCCGACAGAAACCTTAAGGTACGAATGATTTTATTTACATAAAAACAACCGAAGCAAGTAGTTGATTGGTCACTTTATGCCACAATAATCTTTTCTCTTCCAATGACTTTTTTCTGATTTTACAAAATAACTCCAAGTCAAATGAATTTCTAAGAAATTGATTAATCGATTCCTATGTATAAAATCGATTCTACTCAGTCTTTCGCTAAAAGACGACGCTATAAGCATCAATAGCATGTTTTTCGTCTTTTCTTAAAAACTTAGCTAAAAATCAGAGACTGATCAATTCAGTCTCTGAAATACATCATTGGTAGTCTTGTGATAAGTCAATTACTGTAGAAAGGTTAGCGCCCGTGCCTTCGAAAACCAGCTCTGCAGACCCTCCGCCTAAGTTTCGGTACATACCATTCACCTCGTCAGAACGTATAATAAAATGTATCTCATCATGAATTTCGATAATGGCTGCTCCGCCAAAAGGATTAAATGTCGGGAGGCCTTCAACTTTAGTGATTTGCTGCGTCACCATGTTTATTTCTGTCATGATAGCCGTGGGAGAAGAAATAAGCAATGTGATTATTTCATCGAGTTCATTTTGATCAATATTGGCAAATTCACCCCCGTTTTCGACAAATAAGATTTCAATGATCCTTGGATCTAAAGATCCGTTGATTCCAGCATATCCAATGTCATTAGCAAAGTACTCGAATGAGGTAAGTAAAGCACCTCCCAATGCCAAGTCGGGATTATTTTGAAGTGGTACCTGGAAATTATAAGATTGATCGTATTCGCTTTGCCCAGTAGGGATTTTTAATATTGTTGCCGATATCGAAGGTAATCCTTCGCTGCTGAAATTAGGGCCGTAATAATTTCCATTTTCATCAAAATGATTATGAATCGTGATGATGGGAGGATTGAGAAGGTTTGCTTCTACAAAAGTGGTGATACTAGTAGCCCGCATGGCCCCCAAATCTACGATGGCGCGGGGAGCACCCGGTAAACGTGGAACCGCGTCCAATGCTACGATCATTTCATTTTCCCCTCTGAAAGCAAATCCCGCAAAAGTGACATCTCCTTCTTCACGGCCCAGTTCTGAGAGAATGGACATATCAATGGAACCGGTTACCTCCATGGTGGTAGGGTTGAAGGTAGTAATTGTAGCATCATTTAAATCACGAAATACACCAAAAAGGCTATCGCGAACGCTTAAACCGCGTATACCTCCTACCGTTGTAA
>JBCCLN010000189.1:0-8076 GCA_039026865.1 Bacteroidota bacterium
GTTCAAAGTGATCGATTGCTGGCCCTTGGGTAATCCAGTCAGACTGCAAGACGGTCACAACAGCGTCGATATCTGCCTGTGTGATATCTTGCCGACCGTAGGGAATATAACCATCCATAGAGATAATTTTTCACACAAGTTAAACGTATCCTGTAAGTATTGCCACTTTAACTGTATTCATGGTGAATACAGCGCATTGAAACTTAGAGATTTAAATGAGTTGGAGATGGAACCTTGAACTTCTATCAAAAAGCACTACCCGAGAATACACACTTGAGACAATACTGTATATAAAAAGACGCCAAATAAAGATTCCTGATGAGCATGTTTCATCTGCATGCTAAGCCCGTATCAAACAATATGGACCGGCCATCAGTGTGCATAGGAAAATCCAATCTCTTTATGCGATTTACTTGTAGCCAATCAGGAAAATAATATCCATGTTTATCATAATGAATCGCTTCTCCTAGACTAAAAAAAAGATAAGGACAATCTAAAGCCTCAAGGAAATCAAAGATATTTTCTGCTTGTGCAGCAATCTCCTGATTTTCAAGTGACCAAAAATCTAAATCTGTGGTTATATCTCCACCAATATAATGACGAATACCTATCCCAGGTTCATAATGGAAATACATGAAAGGAGAATTTTGAAGGCTCAAGAGGTCTTCTTCGCTCATGTTTTCTTTCAATTGGCGATAAAAAGAAAGTTCACGAGGTGGGATGAAATTAGATGGTCTATAAGTGCTTGATAAATAGAAGATAAATAATATAGCATAGACGAGCGAACTTAATAAGAAGCCAAAACCCAAAGAATACTTTTTATGTCTGCTCAAATTCTTATTTTCTGATAGATTCATTCAAGTATCTTTTAATCGAAAAGAATTGCTCAATTCCCTTAATAGATGGCGTAAATAGGAAAGGATACCATATATATGATATCAGGCAAGGTAAATAAAGCTTGCTTGGCGCAATACTTTTACGATAACCGGTAATTAGCTCTAATAAAACTGCACTAAACAAAAATATTATTGGCATTAAAGTATCCCATCTTTCCATCTCAAGGCGCACACTTTTCTTTCTGATCTGAAAATATGCAGCAAGCAGAACAAAAATCCAAACACCAATATATGGATTGGGAAGAATCTCCCGTCCATAAACGGTAAGGATTTGCAGATCTACTAGAATTCCAAGAACATGAGTTGTCACAGTGGGACTCACAATGCTCTGTATATTTGGCCTCATTGGATGTAGAGACCCATAGTAAATAATTGGAGCCAAACATTGAATTGATAAAAGAATGAAGAGCGTCGTTAAAACAAAGATTCTCGCAAAGGAAAAAGACCTCAGCTTTACAAGAAAAAATGAACAGGACTCGCTCAAGAAAGCTCTGCGATCTCTGCGGTAAGACTGTAGCATCTCATTGATAATCAAATAAGCAAGGGCAGATAAAGAGTACCAGACTCCATACAATCGAGCTTGACAAAAGCCCACAGCAAACACAAATATTGCTAGCAGCTTTTCGTAAGTGCTCACACTTCTGTCTGACATAACAATGGCGAGAGCGGAACCAGAGACCAAAAGCATATCGTCATGCAATACGCTGGCGATCCAAGAGAATTGAGGTAATTTTAAGGAAGCTCCAAGTAGCAGATAGAAAGAGATCTTAGTGAAAATACTAGATGCTTTGATTAAACGCCAGCAGGCAAATATTGCCAAGGTAATCCCTAAAACATGAATACTAGAGTAAATGAACCAAAAGTCTAGCTTTGTTATGTATGCCACAAAATTGCTCACACCATAGAAGTTATAGCCGTAAAGATGACTCAATGTGAGAAATCCATTTCCTAACGAAGTCGAGAATATGTCTATGAAGTGTCCCTTCTCGACCTGGGCGTTAAAAAGAGATGGATAGAAGCCCTGAAAAAAATTAGATCCCGAACGTGGATACTCTGAATAGAACCCGAGAAAAACTAAAATACATGCAATTAAACAAAAGAATATCAAGCTTTTCCACTCGAAGTGTGCCGTATGTCTAGGAATAAGGACATTTGGCGTAATAAGGTATATGCTGAGCCAAGTAATAGCTGATAAAAATGTAACTGCAAGATAAAAATAAAAGAAGTTGAGATTGTAGGCCTCACAAAAAAATACTGATGAGTTGCAAACTGCAGTAAACAAGGTTAACAGTATTACAGGTGCATATTCTTGCTTACAAGGTAGGCGTCGTGAGAGAATTATCAATAGAATTCCTACTATTAATACGAATATGAGAATTCGAATCTTGAAAGCAAACACGATAGGCTATCTCTCCTCATAGTCTAAAGAATATTTATGCACTCTATCCATTCTTGGGTCGCTTGCCTCAATATATGCGTAAAGACTTAGATGAAAAGGCATATTTGGCATTTTCTTGATTTCGACCTTCTCAAAAAAATAATTGACCACTTCAACTATTTCAAAATAATTGTTCACATGTTCGTAATTCATTAATGTGTTGTAAGAAAGTCCATACTTAAGCCTAAATGCTAGCCCAACTAATAATCGACTTGCAAAAAACCACATGAAAGACCCTTCGCAAGGAATAGCAGCTTGAAATTTCCCTCCTTCACGCAGTAAAAGTAAGGAACGAGCTACTAGATTTGGAAGATCTTCTATATGTTCAAGAACTGCAATAGAGAAAACTCGACTATATTTCAAATCACTTTCTATTTCGGAAATGGATGAGTAGCAGTGATTGACTTTGGCAAGTAAATCCGAATCCCATTCCTGATTTAAGGGCTCAATTATATCGTATACTTCATATCCTTCTTCATAGTTGATATGATTTAAGTGACCAGCGCCTATCTCTAACAACTTATTTCCATTTTCCCTGTTCTTTGAAACTTGAATATGCATCCATGACTCGAGGTAGCTCCTGACTTTAGCCAGAATACTTCTACCATTGCGATTTTCTGAGTAAAGAGTTAAGTAAATCGATCTATATTTTTTAGGTAGAGGAGTTCTGGTTTTTGGGAAATTATCAAACATAATTAGGTATTAGTTTTATCAATGAAATGATCAAGGCTTGAAAAGGATGACTTCAGGTAATCAAGGTTGTGAGTTTTCTATTCACTTACTTGAAAGAACCAGTCTGAAACCAGTTGGCTAAGATCGCTGGGTATTGTTTTTTTTCTAGAGTTCAATGTATAAATTAGTAAAAAGGCTGATGATTGAATAATAAGTACTAAATTTAATCCAATTAATGTTATGTACCCGGGAGGAACCATTCGATGAAGCACGAAAGAATTGAACCAGAATCCAGCGAAAACAGTGAGTATAGCTAAAAGAGTAGTAGTTACAACTAGAAAATAAATGATTTGAGCTACGGTAGACATGTGATAAATTGAGTTCATCCCTTTAGAGAATAAGGCGGTGCTTCTCCATCTTCGAATACGATTTTTTGGGGTTTTAATTTTTATTGGAAGGGTTGATTTCCTCGAAACTCCTTCATATATCAACATTTTAAAGACCAGAGATAAAGAGGTTTTTGAAAGCACATAATTTCTCAGGGCGTACGTAAATACAGAGTAGTCGCATAGCTTTGCATAATTAACAAGAGCAATTCTTTGAATGATTAAATAGTAGATATTTGTAAGTAATTCTAGATTTTTCGGTCTGTAATCAATTCTTTCTCCAATCACTAGATCCAGATCTTCTTTGTTGATTAATCGAAGCATTTCAAGTAAATATATCGGGTCATGTTGTCCATCAGCGTCTAAAACAGCGTAAAGGCGACTTTTATTCATATAAAGTCCAACTAAAATAGCAACCTCTTTTCCAAAATTCTTTAGCAACCTAATAGACATGACATTAGGGTTCACAGATGCAATACCTTTACAGACTTCCCATGTTTTATCTGTAGAACCATCGTCTACTAAAACGATCGTGAAATTGATATCTTCAAATTTAATGAGAGTACTTTCCAACTGATTGATTAGCAGAGGCAAATACTCTTGCTCATTTAGAGCAGGAACAATGATTGACAATGTGTTTGGATTGACAACTGTTTCCAGAATATATAATTCTTGAGATTTCTTGGGCATTATAATGTTGAACACTACCAAAAAGTTTCAAGGAGACTATGCTAGAGGTTTTAGGAATATTCTAATGCTGTAAATCATAATTCACTTGTTATGAAGCAATTATGAAGTAAGTAGTCAATACTTTTTTCTAAAAAGATAAAGCTTCATTCCATTAGGAACCGGAAAGTAAGCAACTACTCTAAAAAAGGGAGATAATAATTTATGTATAAAAGAAAGCTCTAAATCATCCAAGATCGAAGCAACCCTATCCGAGATAAGTCTGTAAGATACATACTGAAAGTCTCGTGTGTTCAGAATAAGCTCAAAATTCTCTTCAAAGACTTTACAGAGGTTTTGAGTCGTAAAGTAACTAATGTGTTGTGGAATTTTAACTGAGGGACTCCTTCTCCCAAGAACTTTATTGAACCAATCATTCATGTCTGGCGTAGTTAACATAACAAGCCCACCATCATTAACATGCTCACTAAGCCATTTTACTAAAGGTTTTACCTTTGGCAGATGCTCAATAACATCAAACATATAGACAATATCAAGCGATTCAGACAGATTTTTTGGAATACCAAGCTCTGTGCATTGAAAAAAATCTATCTTCGCAGAGAGTGCGGCCTCCTTGGCATCATTAGATATGTCTGAGCAAGAATATAGGAAAGATGGATAAAGGTCACTAACAGCTTTTGCACCGAACCCCAGAGCCGAGCCTATTTCGTGAATTTTCAACGTCGAGGGAAATTGTAGAAACTTGCCAATCTTTTTTAATCTAAGTTGATAAGTCCGTAATATTTCTTTCCGAGAATTTGTATAGTCAAAATATCCGTGATTTTCAGTTTTATCCGCATAATAATTATTGTTGTAAATCAAATTTAAGCTTTCATGAGATAAGACTGGATCCAAATACTGATGCGAACAATTTCTACAACGAACTATAGAAAACTCCCCAAATGTGTAGATTTTCTCGTCAACATCATAAAGTTCGCACACAGGGCAGCTGTGGGTAGCATTTCCATGGAGAGAGACTTGCTGCCCAGAAACTTCTATATAACCTGATCTGTGAACTAGTTTTTTATTACTCATGTTTGATCCTTGCAATAGCAATTAAACTCGCAGAGTATCCAAACGGAAGAACAAAATTTTCGATCGAATTTGGTAAGCTAACTCTAATAGCCTTGATCCACTTGAATAAAGACTTTAAGGTGATTGGAAAACCAGGTGATTTCAGTATTTTGAAATCTTCTATGTATTCACACCTTTGGAGTAAGTGACTCATAGAGACTTTATTATAGTAGCAGAGATGCATGGGCGTAAACAGATAATATCGCTTTCCGAAAAGGCGAGCTGGAAGATTGCCAAAGTCTGGAACTCCTATAACTAATAAGCCACCTGGCTCCATCAAAGAACATACATGGTTCAAGAAATCTTGTGGGTGCTTAATATGCTCCAAGAAATCGAAAAATGAAATCATAGAAAACGATCTTTTTTGGAGTTTATCTAAACTTTTAGGAGTTACTTCAATACCTCGATTTATCAGAATTTTGATAAGGAGCTCATTTGATTCGGTTGCATATTTCTTTTTTTTCCAGAGATCTAACCATTCACCTGAACCAGCCCCAATATCCAAAATTGGACTGGCTGACTGATGAACTGAGTCTAGGAGGCTTGAATTATCTAATTTTCTGTAGAGTGACTGAAAATAAATTCTTCTTTGATACGATGTATCTAAATAGTATGTAATCTCTGCTGCCGAATAAAATTTCTCAATTTCATCTTGTGTTGGACAATTTTCTAAAAAGATAAATTGACATGCCTTGCATTGTGACGCGGAACTAATAAACGAATGCCCTCCGTAAAAAAAATCTTCAGCATTCTCAATAGGTTGAGTTGAATGCTTTTTTACATAGACTTTAAGATTATTGTGTCCACAACATGGGCATTTTGTTGACTTTTGTTTCGTCATCTTTCTTGTCAGTCTTAAATCACTTACTTGAATTTAAGTTGAGTTCTAGAAAATTACAATTCTCTAGTCTCTATACATTTTTAATTGCGTCTCTCTGACTTTAAATGTCAGAAAAATTGGTCTTGGTCTTTTTACCTTGCGGGCTTTTCTGCTGCATATAATGCTACCTAGATAGTTTTTGTGCGAAACTTAAACTGAAGATTGTTTGTTCTGTTGTTGTGATGTGGCTAGCACTTTGTAAATGTAGGGCTCCATCTTTCAAGTATTAGCATCTACGTGAGTTCGAATGAGGTCACGCAACTCGTCGACAGTTAAGAAGCGGTTATTATCGCCTGAGTTGTAGCTGAATCCTTGAGGCACTAAATCTGCCCCCATCTTGTTGCAGTACTTATCCAAATCATAGTCAGGATGATTTGGCAGAATCGCATAGTATGAACCTAAATTTACGGTTGTTAGCGAGTCGGCATTGGTAATCATCTCCTCATGGATTTTTTCGCCTGGGCGAACACCAACAACTACCTGTTCACAGTTTGGACCAATCGCTGTAGCCACATCTGTAATTCGATAAGAAGGTAGCTGGGGCACCAAAATCTCTCCGCCTAAAGATTTCTCCACCGCCCAAAACACCATGTCAATAGCCTCATCTAGTGAAATGTTGAATCGTGTCATTGCCGGATCTGTAATCGGTAAAATACCTTCCTGCCGCTTTTTCAGAAAAAAGGGGATGACTGAACCTCTTGACCCCATGACATTGCCGTAGCGGACGACGCTAAAGCTCAGTTCTCGCCACCCTTTAATGTTATTAGCGGCGATAAACAGCTTGTCAGAACAAAGCTTCGTTGCACCGTAAAGGTTAACTGGGGCGGCTGCTTTGTCCGTTGATAAGGCGACTACTTTTTTAGCACCTGTATCCAACGCTGCCTGAATGAGATTTTCTGCCCCGAGCACATTGGTCTTAATGAACTCCATGGGATTGTACTCAGCTGCAGGTACCTGTTTTAGAGCTGCCGCATGGATAATGATGTCCACTTTCTCTAAAGCACGAGTTAAGCGATCGCGATCGCGGACATCGCCCAAAAAGTACCGTAATCCTGGGTAGTCACGAGTGGAGAATCGTTGAGCCATCTCAAACTGCTTCAGCTCATCCCGCGAATAAATTACGAGGCGACGAATGTCTGGAAATCGACTGAGTACAGACGCCACAAATTTTTTCCCAAAAGAGCCAGTTCCCCCTGTTATCAAAATGGAACTATCCCGGCTGATCTCCACTAATGTCTAGGCTCCAAAACCAACTACTCCTGTACAAATGACACCACCCAGCGCAGATCTTGACAAGCTCTGCCGTTAAAGACTGTAGCTAGCGTCAAACCATAACTTAAGCACCTTTTACTTCTTTCAAGCTGAATTTGACGTAATTCTAACTGCTCAGAGTCTTTGCCCAGCAGCCAACTACTCTCGGTCGACTGCCTGCGTTGCCGCCGTTGCCCTGTCTATTCGTACTTTTTGAGCCAACATCGACTCAGAGTCGTTAACCAGACGCGAAGGCGTTATCCGTTGCCTCTACACAGCATTCTCTCGACAATTCCGAATATCTTGAACGTCCTACATATGCTCAATTGGCAGTAATTGCCAACGCCTCTGCAATATTTTGGTATGTTTAGCAGTGAATATTTTCTCCTGCTCATGTCATGCGTATTCTACGCTTGGCACTGCCATCCTCCAATATGCTGAATTTAGGGACACGGAGCCCTTCGGCGCTGAATGGAAGCGTGGCATGGTGTGGGCGGCGTATTTACCACTTCACTTGCCTAAGTGGAGGCTCGTTTATTAACCACAAGGCTTGACTCATTCGCACTCTGGGTATACCCCGCAATTATGGATGTCTCTCAAAAAACGGCTGATCCGATCCCCAAAAACTCAGTTGAGCAGTCTCCTGCCAAGGTTGGCGATGTGGATGAAATTGCTCTAGGTGACATTCTGAAATTTCTGCAGCGGCAATGTAAGGTCATTGGCGGAGTGACATTTTTAGTCATCATGATTGCA
>JBCCLN010000190.1:0-8023 GCA_039026865.1 Bacteroidota bacterium
CAGTATGGCACAGTAAAGAACAACTGGCCAAACAAATCATCCAATACGTGGACACTTACAACAAAGAAAGAGCTAAACCTTTTGAATGGACTTATGATGGAACAAAAAATAGTTCGATAAATAATAAATCTTCACACTAGACCTTCATCTTTAGAATCACTACAATAACATTTAAATGTTCAATGTAGTGGTAAGAGAAGATACGGTATCTTTAGTTTTTTCTAAAGGATCAACTTTTGCACGCTTCGAATTAGGATTTAATTATTTGGGTTTAGAAAGTAAGATTGCGACATCTTGCATGAGTTAATTAAAGTAGTTCTTTTTATGAGTGTAGGAATAATGCCAAAAGGCCTGAACAGTAGTTGGACTGAAAACACGATTTCGGAGAGGAGAAGAAAGGGTACTCTCATTCTAGCATTTCTTTTTGCTAATGCAAATATTAATAAATAAATCAACTAATTTTCTGGTTTAAATCTTTGATTTTAGCTTATTATGATCGGATTTATGTTGTACTAACTAACAACTCATTACATCTGGTTTGCCTGAGGAATTATCACTGATTTGGTAGACCATTTCTCTGAATTAACTAGTCGCTTTAACCTTCTTAACGCATGACGAGGATAGGTGATTTTAGTGTAAGTACTTGATTATTAGAAACATAATATGATATTTGTCCAGCAGGGTATCACTCAAATTTGTGCAATAGAATTTTATAATTTTATGGATTCTGAATCAATTATGCTATAAATCAGTCTGCTATTTTCATAATTACCTCTTGAATAGGGTTAATGGCATGCAGCATTGGAGCGGGCATGGAATCCAGATATAAGGAGGGAAAATTGGTGAAACTTTAGTTTCAAAAATCGAAGTATTTTTAGTTTAAATTTTATTATTTTTAGTAAATAAATCTCAAGATTTGCACTTATTCGAGTTGTTTCGTAGAATAAAAAGCCGGATTTATCTGAAGATTACTCAGGGGTTATCTATTAATAACTATTCAATGATAAGTACTTTTATACTTTTAGTCACCGAATGAATAATAGCATTAAATATATGAATATTACCTGTAGGCTTATTAAATTTCGATTGATCATAGCTGTTTCGCTCTTGTTGGTTAATCGTTTTCTTTTTTCACAAGAATTTTCAGCAGGGATCAACATTGAGAGTCCAAATCCAAATGCTGTGCTACATCTTGTATCCCCTAACAACGATCAGGGACTGTTGATTCCCAAACTTAACAATGCTCAACGGGATGGGATGTCACTAGATTTAGAAGATAAAGGTTTGATGGTATTTGATGAACAGGACGATCGTTTTTACTTCTGGGACGGTATCACCTGGGTTGTTATTAATGTTGGAAACAGTAACGTATTGACCTCAGTAGCTACTAATAGCACGCTAACGGGCGATGGAGTTGCAGGTACTGAATTAGGAGTAAATGTAGGCACAGGGGCTGAGCAGATAGTTCAATTAGATGGGTCAGGTAACCTGCCAGCTTTAGACGCCGGTGCCTTGAGAAATATCGACTTTGATAACATTAGTAACCTTCCTGTAAACTTAGATACGGATAGAACGGATGATTTTAATGAAAGTACTACGGTGCTTGGAAGCTTTACGGGCGCTACCATTACTGATGACACCTTCCTCACCAATGCATTGCAAGAGCTAGAGACTGCAGTAGAAAGAGCTATTGATCCTGCATCTGTTACTGTTACCTATGAAAATAATGCTTCAGGACTTAATTCAGAGAATGTTCAGGCTGCATTGGATGAGATCAATGGTAAGGTAGACACCAATGTAGGATCAATCGGAACCAATCGTACGGATATTACCACCAATACAACATCAATTGGAAGGCTGGAAACGCTATCAGGAGTTGATGGAGCCACTAATCTGGGGGAATTCTCCGGATCCACAATCAGTGATGACAATAACACAAAAGAAGCGCTTCAAGAATTAGAAACAGCATTAGAAGAGATAATTCCTCTTTCAAGTACGAAAAGTGATCCAGGTAATTTATTAGAACTTACACAAACAGGTACAGGCAGCACTGCATTATTCGCGGTAAATAATACTAATGGTACGGCCCCTGCGCTACAAGTGACTTCGAATAGGGGATCTTCATCCCGTATAGCATCATTCGAGCAAACAGGATTAGGTAAGGGAGTATCCATAAATATGAATAGTAACAATGAAATTGGGTTAGAAATAACGAATACTACTAAACCAATTTCGATCCAATATAACGCTTCAAATGGATATATCCTTACCTCCGATGCAAGCGGAACGGGAACATGGCAACCAGGTTTTGGAAGACGAATAGGTACAAACCTTGATGCGACAATTTCCTTGACTGATAAGTTGGCTGAAGGTGCGGCTCATAACATACTTATAGGTAATCTCAATGGCAATAATTTAATAGAAGGGGAACATAATGTAATTATTGGGAAATCAGCAGAAATAGCTGTTTCAACAAGTAATGGAAACATTTCCATCGGCCATGAGGCAACTTCCGGATCTGCAAATGGAAATACCATTGCTATTGGATCATCCGCTGAATCCACTGCCGATAATACCACAGCGATCGGAAATGGAGCTACAGCAGATGCAGAAGGCGCTGTTGCCATTGGAGCAGGCGCAGTGGCTTCTACAATAGATCAGGTAACCATTGGAAGTGCCAACCGACCTTATAGCTTAGAAGTGACAGGAAATTTAATTTCATCTCCTGCTACAATTACTATAACATTACCTAATTCTGTGATCAATCCTAGCCGAAGAATCATTTATTTAAAAGGACAAGGTGAGGAAGTAACCGATATTAATACTACAGATATTCCTGATGGACAAGAGCTAATTCTAGTTGCTCTTAATGATAATATTACTCTAAGCGGTGGGGGTAAAATACATCTTGGTGATAATAGCGTAAAATTCGATATGAATACAAGGAGTACATTGCATTTGATTTATGTTAAAGAGCTGGATAATTGGGTTGAGATTGGTAGAAGTAGATAAAAATGATAATATGTTCATAAAGAGGTTACTGTACTATTCTAGAATTAACATCAGCGTGAGTAACATGGATTATTATAAAATAACGTCAGAACACCCCCACATCGGAGAACCGATGTGGCTAATGAAAAATAAATTATAGATATATGAAGATAATTATTTTTATCGTTTTTTGTTCTGAAGCCGTTCTTGTAGGTGCCCAATCCCTCACTTTTGCAGAAAATACGACTTTTTCTTTAGGTGCAAGCGCTTCTTTTACTGCTAAGGGAGAGATCAACTTCGTTGGAGCACTTCAAAACAACGGTACAATTATTAGCAATAGCGATCTCAACTTCTTCGACAATAAAACGGTAGGAAATTTAAAATTTGTTGGTTTGACAGACCAATTTATTACCGGAGATACACTTTTTGTAACAGATATGAAAGTGGATAAAACGGGTAACATTGAGATGGAGACTGATCGAATATTTGTTTCAGGAAATTTGGATGTAACATCTGGAGTGGTTCATACGGATGATATTGATGATTTAATTGTAACTGGATGGTGTAGTGAAGATGGTACAGGGTATGTGGAGGGGAAACTAGTAGGCCTGTCGGCGGGTGATCCCGTAGCCTTTCCAATGGGAGTTAATGGTTTTAAAAATTACATTACCTTCTCAGATACTAAGCCGGGTGTAAGAATCATCGTTGATTGTCTAGCTCCAGACTCAGCAACATTACTTCCTACAGAAGATATGGTAGGTATTGTAGATGAGGTAGAGTGGCAAGTAAGGACAGTTGCTGACAGCACGCTAGCTACGATGACCGTTAATTTCTCAGGACTGGACTTTATCAACTTTTCCAATGGACAACCCATTCGTGCAAATGCTTTCATTCCGGCCCTTGTAGTACTTCAAAAAGGAAACCCAGTCTATCAAATCCTAGAAAGCGCAGAAGCTACTCCGGAGAATATGGGCTCTACTGAAACTTCAGGTAGAATTGTAAGTACTTCTTCTGTTTTAATAGATACTTCAATAACTAGAGTGAACGTAGCTTGGCTTCCTGTTGTAGACGGCCCTGAATTTTTTGTTCCAAATGTATTCTCTCCTAATGGATTTTATGAAGAAAATCGGCTTTTTAGACCATTTTTCGCGGGTGGCGAAGTCACTAGTGTTTCCATCGCAATATATAATGCCTATAATGATGACGTATATCGATATTCAAAGAGTGGAATAGATTTGGATTTATCTTCGATTGGATGGGACGGAAAACTGAGGGGAGGAAGACCTGCCGAAGAAGGAGTATATTATTATGACATTCAACTTATTGCCGACGAGAAAGCCTGGAGGAAAACAAGTTCGATGTTGTTAATTAACAAATAACTAAATAATGAGAATTACGTTTAGCCTTTTATTTATTTCGACATTACTATGTGGTTCAGGCCAAGAAGGACAATTTTCTCAATATTACGCAAGTAGCTCGGTGCTAAATCCTGCTTTCATTGGCACTAATCCAAATTTTTCCTTCAATACGAATTATAAGCGGACAGGGACTCAATCTTCCGAATCGTTTTACGAGTTGATGCAAGCCACAGTCAGCTATCCACTAAAAATTCAAACCAGTAGAGATCTTCAAATTGGAGCCGTCGGTATGACTTTTTGGAGGGAGAGTAGGGGTTTTGAAGGTATTTACACTGCACAAAAAGTACTATTCACCGGCGCATATGCGATCAAACTTTCCCGCCTGACCAATCAACGTGTAGTTTTTGGATTACAAGCAGGAGTAGTGCAAAACCAAATTAATGGAAATAATTTTGAGTGGGGGTCTCAGTTTAGTCAGTACATTGGATTTGATAACACCAGGGATGGGGAAGTGATCAACTCAGATGCCATTCACTTTCCTACTATCAATTTTGGGGTCATTTATTCAACATTTGACAACGATAACTATTATGTTCGTGATCGTGCCTTGTTGATTGGGTTAAGCGCAGATTACCTTAATGAGCCGGAAATCGAACAAAATGGATTCGGCATTACAACAAGAAGCCGTATTTACAAAGCTTTTGGTTATTCTAGCTTTTTATTAACGCCACGGTTTTCTATTCATCCATCGGGTTATATTCTTTACTCCAATGGGAATGAACAACTAAATGCTGGGTTGTATTTTTCCTCACTGGTTAGTCTTCCTCACGCTACTAATTCGGTTATGATTCAGGCAGGCAGTTGGTATCGACACCAAGATTCGGTTATTTTATTGGCTGGAATAAAAGTAAACGAAATAAGGATTGGAATAAGTGTAGATTTGAATGCTACCGATTTTGATATTAATGAAGCTTTAGGAAATAACTTACCTTCTTATGAAATTTCTCTCACGTATGATTTTGATCTGTCAAGATCTATAGGTAACGTTTCCAGCCCTATCTTTTAATGGGAAAGTATCTTTACATTGGATTGTGGTTATTGGTTTGTTTCAGGGGAATAACACAATCAGTTCCACTGTTGACTCAGATTGCCGATGACTTATACGATAATCATCGCTTTCTTGAAGCCATTGAGTTTTACGACAAGATCGCTGGTTTGGCTGAAACGGATTATCGTGCTAAGTATCGCTTAGCGACCTGTTATCTGGAGTCTTTGAAATATCCGGAAGCTGAAGAAATATTTAAAGAGCTTGGAAGCATAACGGACCCTGAAAATGCTTACAGGGCAAGAGCGATTTACAAGTATGCTGCTATACTGAAAACGGACTACCTTTTTAAAGAGTCCGATTCATTGTTTGCATATATCATTTCCATTTCCGATGATCAAGAACTTATAAAACTTGCAAGAAAACAAAAAGAAGGTTGTCTTTTAGCTCTTGGACAAAGTAAAGTAGATCGTGGATATTCTATCCAATTTATGGATCACGTAAATTCGAAATATCATGATTTTGGAGCCGTCATTAATCCTAGCAATGGACAATTAGTTTTTGCTACTACTCAAAACCTGGGAGGAGTTCAATACCAAGGGAGTCAGTTTGAAGGAGTGTTACCAGATCTCGCATCTTATAAAAAAGCTCAAACGCGGTGGCGAAACAATAGCAATGCGCAACGATTTAACCGCTTAAACACTGAATGGTCTGAAGGTACCGGTTCATTTACGAAAGATGGGCAAAAATTTTACTTCTCTTCTTGTAAAGGAGAAAGTGGATCCGGATGCCAGATTATGGTCAGCAACCTGGTTAACGGAAAATGGTCTGACCCTCAGCCATTAAACAAATATATTAATGAAAAAGGCTCAGAAAACAAACAACCTTTTGTTTCTATCACTGGTGATACGCTCTTTTTTAGTTCAGATAGAAGTGGAGGTTATGGTGGAAGCGATATTTGGATGAGTTTAAAAGGCATATCTTCTGAATCTTGGGGCCCCGCAATAAACATGGGGGATGTCATTAATTCAGCTGAAGATGATATTACGCCTTACTATTCATCAGTGTTCAGATGTTTGATTTTTGCAAGTAAAGGGCATGTTGGGTACGGTGGTTTCGATTTGTATGCCGCTAAAGGAACATCTTTCTTTGAAGGAGAGCTTTATAATTTAGGTGTCCCATTCAATTCTCCACTAGACGATAGTTATTTTAATGTTTCTGATTCTTTGGGATTCATTTCTTCTAATCGAGAAGACAGTAGGTTGTTGAATATCTATTCTTTTGATGTGAAGGATGAGCGTCTTTTCCTTTTATCGTTAATCTCAGAGGAGTCATTAATTGATGGACAGGTTATCTCCAAATTTAGGAACGTCCGTTCGCTAGATCTTTTTGCGTTTCGCGTTGAAGATTATCAAGAATATGAACTATTTACTCCTGAAATGAGAATCAAACCCATACCATCGATTATTGCAGGAAGAGAAGCTGAAGTCATGACGATCACAAATAACTCTATTATAAATTATGGCACGACTGATAGAGATACCGAAGCCTACTCAAATAGTGGTATTGAAAAAAGCTACTCCACTGAGCTGGTTAATGGTAGTACGGCATATTCATTGGATTATGAGCATATATATTTTAAGTTCGGTTCTGCAATGTTGGAACCAGCCGCCAAAAGCGCGCTAAAAGATTTGGTATCGCAACTCGATGATATCCAATTTTCTTCTGTAGAAATATTGGCCTATACAGATGTAGTGGGCCCTACACGTTACAACCAAAAGCTTAGTGAGCATAGGGGTGAAGCAGTTAAACATTACTTATCCGAATTAGGACTTTCGGAGAATCTCATAAATGTTCGACCTAGAGGAGAAGGGCCATTATCTTCTAGTGCCAGTTGGTATTCTAGAATGTTTAGTCGCAGGGCTGAAATCATCATTAATGTAAATACACCTATCAACATCAACAGGGCAAAACCTTATGCTTTAAGAGCTGAAAAAAGGGTTACAGAGATAGAAAAGCTGCTCGGAATTAAAAAAGGTCAGCTTAAAGAGTATAATATGTTTGAGTCAGATACTTTTGAGATCGGTTCCATAGTCCGCATTCCAGAGAGTTTGGGTCTTACCCCAAACATTAAATATTTCCTGGAAGAGGAAGATCTAAAAAACTCTTTCTTTATTTATCGTGTCAAACCAAATGAAACTCTTGCGATGATTGCTAGAAAATACAATACAATGGAAGAATTAATTGCCGAAGTAAACAACTTGGACGGTGAATTAGATGTAGGAGATGAGATTTACATTTATAAAATTCAATGACTCCACTAAAAGTTCCAGAGATGACCGGAGAGTATTTCTATGAGATTATTCTTCTTTCTGAGAATTCTCAAGTTAGAGATTATTTTTTAGTCTGGTCTGATTGTATTTTTAAAAACTCAATGAAGTGTAATATTTTTCAAATAGTAACGTAGCAACTTAACCCGCATTATACCCACCTTAAGCAGCCTTCTTTAGGGCAGCCAGTTGTTGTTCAAGGCTTTTAATTCGTTTTTCTTTAAATTTCGTTTGGTTTAGCCGAAATATTTCGGGATTAAACGCTTCTTTTTTAGTCATCATATGAAAGTAGATGATCG
>JBCCLN010000191.1:0-7991 GCA_039026865.1 Bacteroidota bacterium
ATGTAACTGACTAATTCTGGAAAAACTTGAAATAAAGTATCCCAAAATATTTTGGCTTTGGTGTAAAGTTGATCTAACTCATTATCACTAGGACGCATGGCATAAAATGCTCCTGCCTTTCTGAATAATATCTTGTTTATCACGCAGCTTTCTTAACCAAATCTTTGGATGCACTTCGTTCTCCTCTCTCGATTTTACTTAAGGTGGAGGAATCTATATCCAGGTTTGCAGTCACTTTACGAATGGGAAGATCTTGATCTTCTCTTAGCTTTCGCAAGAACTCATCGCCAAAATATTATTATCAATATAGTGTTGTCTGATCAATTTTTTTTAAACCCCAACCTTTCATCACTTTGATGTTTTCCAATCCGTTCCAAAACTTTTAGAATAGTTTGATTCTCTGGCGTTATTCCGTTTTTCAATAAGGGCATAATATCCAAAATGATTTCATCTGTTGTTGGGAAGACTCGTTCTTTCCTCTTTCTTCTCAAGATCAAGAATTAGTTGTCAAGATTGAACAGACGAAAGGAAGGTGAGTAAAAACGCCCCCGTTCTAATCGAATAGAACGAAGAAAAGCTTTAGCCGCTTCTTCATTAAAGAATACTAAGTTCAATATCTCCACTGCGTTGCCTTTATTGTTTTTGAAAAATCTCATGGGTATCTTCAATTGACGGCATGCCCTGCCCAACTCATTTTTACCCTTTTCAGTGATCGAAGAATAGTTATTTATTTTGCCGTCAAAACGTATTACGTCTTGCTCTAATGCTTTGAGTAAATCACATAAACTGTCCCATGACTGGTAACATTCCCATTTGGGCACCTCTTTTTTCCAAACGGACTTTCTTCTGTTATGAGCCATCACCATGTTGATCACCTCTTCTACCCCCATTGGCCTAACAACCAATGATTTTTTCACACTGCTTGCCTCTATTTCCTGAGACAGAATAAGGGACTCATCTTTGTTTTTTAGTGCGGCAACAAAATATTCGATAGTGTTCTTTTTCATATAAAAAAAACCAAACTTCTGATCTTGGGGGTCGATTTTCTGTTGTTTCAATTTTGTGATCCAAGCTAGGCATTGTCTAAGTGTACCCCTGAGCGAATCACTTGTAATAAAACCCGAATAATGATTCTGAAGATTTCCTAAATGCAAGCTTACGTCTACACCTTTTCCTTTTTGGATGTCTAGGGTGTAATAAAAGTCCCTAAAATCAATTATGTGCCGCTTGGCCATAATAGACTCTTCCAGTGTGATAAATGGATATCTCATAAATGCTAAAATATTTAGTAAATATGAGAAAGTAAGGCAAAACATTATAAAACAAAGCGCCTTAGCAAAACATTTTACTTTATTTCATAGGCCCAGTCCAAGATATCATTAATTACACGATCCTCCCATTCATTCACTACGTAAATCGTGCTAGCCATTTCTCTATAAGCTTTTTGTAAATCAGCATCTTGATTAAAATGTTGATATCTATGGAATATTACTGTTTCCTGTGAACCCAACACTAAAAAATGGATATCGTTTATTCTATACTTTTTAGTTATATCACTATATCCAGAATTTATGAAGGTTAATAAAACCACTGTATCCGACTCATTTACCGACACTTTTTTTTCTCTCATGGAAAAATTAAACTCTCTAATTTTATTCCAATTATTAATAGCATGCGCAAGCTGTTTCCAAGTAAAACCTTCAAAGTAAGACTCGGCAAAATGATTATATGGTCTCTCCATTAAATCAGCTTTTAGGGAATCACCTGCTGCTAGTTCCCAGGTCTTCTTAGAATATTGGCCTATAGCTGTTCCTACTAAAAGAAAAAATGTTAACGTAATTAAATTTTTCATCTGTATGTTACATAATTTTTAATTGCACACATGGAATTTGCAATAAACTATATGATGTAGACTTAATTTATTCTGGCGGTAGATAAATCCATTCTTGAACCCTTATACTCACGCAAGTTTCATGTCGTGGCAACAGTTTTTTGTTATGCTACGTAAGCTAAACTATCTACCCTAAATTAGCAAAATGACTTCTGAAGAAATAGCTAAAACCGTTTGGAAACAATGCAATAGTATCGAAAAGTACGCACTAACCAGACAAATAAATCAACTTATAAAAGAAGAAATGGACCAACTTTTAGATGACCCATTTATCGCCGCTATATTTACTAATGAGGGTTACTACTTAGCTGAAACACCAAAAATGAATTACAAGATTTTTAGAGGCGTTATAAGCGAAATTCCAGATAACTGGAGTGTGATGATGCCAGGGGAGGGAAATAGAGATATTTATGATAACAAAGGTGTTTTACGTAAGAAATTTTGGAAACTTCCGGCCCTTAGAACTAAATACGATATTGAATTAATTAAATAGTGAATAATTTAAAACCCTGTAGTATAACTTGTATGGTCAGTCCCTTACGATTTACTGATTTTAACTAAACGAACCCTCATAAAACTATGAAGAAAGATGTAATTATCTTGCATATTTTAATGTTTATTGATTTAGAAAGTGAGGAGTTTTATGAGATAGAAGCAGAGAAGGGAGCAGATTTGATGTTGAAGGAAATGTTTTTGAGTATAAGCCCGCCCTTATTAGTCTCTCAAAAATTGAAGAGTTATTGAAATTTTAACTATATGAATGAACTAATAATCGGGCTTTTAAGAATTAATATTCCCGAAATTGTGTGATTTGAAAAACTCAGAAGCCTTTTCCATTTCTCGGAGGCTCCATTTCTCTGGATCTTTTTTTCGTGCATAATACTGATTCTTTGTGAGACCCACATATTCTCTAAACTCATCTACACCGATGATCTTAGCTAGAGAGGGAATAGCGTCTCTAAACTGAACCATGTCTCGTATAATAGTTGAAAAGTCTTTATTCAATATTTCTCCAAGCGTACAATTTCTCATTTTTGTAGGATCGTTAAAGAAATTGTAAAATAAAACAGTCATAGTAAAAGTCTGTTTGTTCTTCGATTGGCGCTTATGTTTTCGATGAAATCAAGACCTTTCTTTTTTATCTGTTCTGGGCTCTAGGATAAAAAGATTTGAAGAGATAGTCAAATGCTTCAAGGAATACACACAGTTTTCAACAGATAAAAAGACCTCCAAGCCATAAAGAGTTTCTAATAAATCCGGAAGAAAAGGAAAACGATCCTGATTTCTCAGGTAATATGGGAGCATTACTTAGACTTGGCAAGAAACAGCTTTGGCATAGCTGAAGAAGGAATTAATAGAAAGAATTTAAGATAACTTGGATTTCAAGATTCTGGTGATAGTTTCCTAAAGGAGGTACTGTAAGAAAAACCAAACATATTGATATAATTTTTTAAAGATTTTACTGATTAATTTTATACTACCGAATAGAGGGCTTCAGGTGATTGCTCACACGGAAGTTCATCTAGTGCAGCCTCTTCAATGGAGGCTGTTTCTTTGTTGGTTCCTTCCCAACCTCCATTTCCCGAACAGAGGAGCTTAGGCTCATGATCGCCGGATCTATATGATTATTTAAGGCTCGAGGGAGTCAAAATATAATTTCGATAAATAAGTTTTGATTAATCGAAATTTTGTATATTTGAATATGATAACAAACGATGAGAGAACTAAGCAAGTATTTTTCGATCAGCCCTAAGGGTCAGCTCCTTTGTGGTTGGGAAGTAGTTAATGGTTTCCGACCTAGTATTGCTAGTCAGTATCGAGCGGTAAAAGTTACACCGGTTGACGATATATTACCACTGCACAACGTATAAACAAACGAACCAATATGAAAGCATTACATAACCTTTTGATAGATTGAAGCTAAAGAAGAGAAAGATCTCAAGAATGATCATTTATTGACTAATCAATGGAAAGTCTAGCTGACTACGATATAATTTGGAAAGCTCATGCATCAAAGGCAACTCCTGATTTGAAGCGTATGCACTTGAACCAAGTAATCGAGGCTCAGGAATGGAAGAAGTCAGATCGATGGATAGGTAAAGAATCTAAAGCTCGTGCTAGAAAGGTATTGAAACTTGCTAAAGCTGAATTGGAGAAATTAGAAAAAATATCATAAAACGAATGATATGACAGTTGACGAATTAAATAAGAAAGTCGAAAGGCTAAGAATGATCACGGACGCCAAGATAAAATATTTGAGAGATCACAGTCGATTACTCGATGATGCATTCGAGGAATTGAAAGAGGTAACTGAAGATGAGTTAGACATTATATACGAAAAAATAGAGGAGCTTAATAAGAGAATGGATGTCAATGGTCTTAGTAAATGAATAATTGAGATGAAAACAATCGAAATATTATCGAAACTAGAGAAGGTGAATTTCACTACAGAACAGGCTCGAACAATCACAGATATTATAGAAGATCGGAATAATGAACTTGCAACATCGAAGGAAATCCATAATGTTAAAAACACTCTTAAGGTTTGAATTTAAGGTAATAAATAGTTCTTGCTAAATGGAATCTAAACCTTTAAATAGAAAAAACTATGGTAGCATACCTCATCTAAAGGGATCTAGGCTTGGCCCCAATGATTATTGCTGTACTCCTGGACAATCCAAATACTATCAGCATAGAGCTTTCGCTGAATACGTAAAGAGAGAAGAGAAACGATTTTATGATTTGCTAAAAGAAGGGGAAAGAGTAGCTGGTGAGTGGTTACTTGTAGCTCATTGAACAATGTATAAATTGGATCACGAGCCTTTTGTTCCTTTTGATTTAATGATTGCTGAAAAAAGAACTAACTATATGGATTTTGTCAAAAGGATTCTACCCCATGATTTTGTTCTTCCAAATCTTATACATATTGGACAGCCCATTGCCATTAAACATTTCGAATCAGTTGTAGAAAATGGTTCTCATGGAGCTACTGAGAAAATTGAAGGTGGAATTTGGAGAGTTGAAAGAAAACAACAAGTTGACTTCCTAATAAAGTATGTAAAGAATGGGAAGGAAGATGGCAAATATCTTTCAGAAAATGAAAGCATTTTTAACCAAGTTCTTCATGAGCATGAATATTTGATAGAAAACGAATTGGTATAATAAAATGAACGAAATGATCCAGACTTATCCAAGTAAAGAAGAAGAATCAAAGCCATCAACTAGACATTGCTACATTGAGTACTATCAAGGTGATGCAGTTGAAGAGCCTGTGAAGATCTTCTTAGTAGAAGATGAAAATTCAATTTCGAATCTTATTAAAGTTGGTTTCAAAAGAAAAGATATGCAATCCCTGATGATGAGTGAGTACTATAGCTACGTTACCACTGACACAATAAGAGGTAATAGTAAGATTGAAGAGATGTATAGGCGTGGTGAAAGAGTTGCTAAAGAACTAATTGAGAAACATGATTTGGTTGTTCCTGAACAATATGATAGATGATTCAGGTGACATTATTGAAAAAGTGTAAACAAACGAACGATTCATGAATAAAATGTTAGAAGATAACATAGGTTTTGCTGATGCAATCGGAGACAGTTTTATTGAATTTGGGAAAAGAGTAAAGCTGCTTACTAAGGATTGCAAAACAAGACTTGAGCTATATGACCAGTTGAAAGTTCCGGAAGAAGAGTTTTATATTCTATCAATAGAAAACCTTCCGCAATTGATGGGTAAGATGATGTTTGAGGATGATGTAATAGAAGGAAAAGTGTGACTATAGCTAAGAATTTAGATCAAACTTTCAAGATGAATATGATCGTAAAAATCGATGGTATCTGTATAGAATGAAAATACTTTTAATGACGATCTCAGGAATAACTCTTTGGCTGATTACGAGGAGCCTGCCGGAAATTTTAATTACCAATTTATGTATATTGTTTAGTCGTTAATTAAAACAAAACAAACATGGAGCAAAACGGAAAGAAAGTAGATAGAAAACAAAGATTATTAGGGTGTTTTAACAAAACGCATAAGTTAATAAAGGCAGAGGTCAAGCAAGGAACAAAGCATAAAGTGATCATGCATGAATTTGAACCTTCATGTTATTGGAGAGATGAAATAAAAAAGGGACAAATCGAATTTTCAAAAGCAACGCTACTACAAGAAACAGACAAAGAAAATATTAAAGTAGCCGGAAGTTTTTATTATCAACCGGAAACAAGTGATAACAATGATGAATATGCAGAATTAGTTTTTATACTGCCTGAATATTTGGAATATGAGAATTCTATGGAAACAAGTTACTGTCCTGATTTTAACAAATATCAAGCTACAGGTTGTGTATATAACTTAAAAGACGGCGTTCCCTGGGAGAGGTTAAGGAACATCTGGATGTTTACTTTTGGGAGTGTTTTGTTGAAATGGAAAAACGAAAAGGGCTTTTATTGTTTTTCTCTTATGTACGTTCAACATTCCTTGAGATGTCCTCCATTTAGATTATACAAACAGAGATGATGGCAAAAGAGGTAAAGCAGGGAGCGGAAAGATTTCAGGTAATTATGCGTGAATTTCAGCCTTTATGTCACTGGAAAAATATTGCAGAAAAAGGACAAATTAAATTTTCAAAAGCAACGCTGCTACAAAAAACAATACTAACAAATTTCAAAATAGCCGGAAGTTTTTATTACCAGCCAGAGGCAGATAATGAGGAGTATGTAGAATCAATTTTTGTGCTGCCTGACTATCTATTTGTGCACGAACGTGATCATGAAGAAGAAAGTACCCCGTTTTGAATACGCTATACACAGCATTGCAAGCCCTGAAACTCTTCATGAACTTGAAGAAATGACAGAAGCGGAAGAGCTTGAAATTAGAAGGGAAAAACTTCGGAACCACATGGATAGATTAAGAACTCTTGATGGAAAAAAAATATTTTAAATTCTAATTAAACGAACCCATGAACTACAAAGCGATAAAGGGTGATCTAAAGCGAGTTGATTATTTCAAAAGATTTCAGAGAGATAAGATATATCGATACATGAAAGTTTTTGGTGGTCCTGGGAAAACCATTAATGGATACCAGGAAGTTTTAAATTTTCTCAATGACGATCCTATTATACATATCGAAAGAAATTATGAGAAAGATCCTTACGGTCTAACTGGAACTTGGTGTAATTGGGAAGCTTCTGAAATGATATCAGAAGATGAATATAATAAAGCTTATCAACGCGTAACATCTGGCGTATTCAAAATATATTAAATATGTCACTGAAACTAAATTCGCAATAGCAAATATTAACCAGTTTTGGGGTACATCGGAAATAGAAAAAAGCATCAAAGTATTAATTCGAGTAGTAATCTGAAGATTAAGGTAAGTCGAAAGTATTTTTTTAAGTTTAAGCTTTGAGCATTAAATCTCACTTTTCAGAAAAATAGAAAATGAACCTACCTGTCCCAACCCGACCTGATTGTCTGAAGCTGTTCCAACTGAGCATATGGGTCCTTCACTTTTGTGTAGCGCTACCCCTCTTTGTCTGCTCCCAGCCTCCACGTGTAGAAGTGGAAGCCAGCATGGAACCGGCTATCTCCAGCCCCAACACAATGACGCTGGGAAAATTCGGTGAAATCCCGGTCTCCCTCTTTACCGGCTCCCCACTCATTGAAGTGCCACTGACCACGATCGAGTACGGGGATATCCGCCTTCCCATTACTCTGAAATACGATGCTTCGGGGTGCCGCCCGGAGTCCCAACCCGGCTGGGTGGGGCTTAATTGGTCCCTGGTGGCAGGGGGTATGATCCGCAGGCAGCAGAACGGCTTGCCCGACGAACTCATCCCCCTTCCTGTAGGCACCGCCCCCGACGTCCACACCGGATACCTGGATAAGAAAGAAAGGCTCAACCCCGCCGACTGGGCCACGCTTCCCGAGGATATCAATAGCGGCATCGATCCCGTAGTAGACCTCAACCCCGATGAATTCAGCTTCACCTTCGGCAACTTTTCGGGAACCTTCCTTATGAATCATTTGGGGGAATGGATGGTGAAAGGAGCCAATAAAGGGAAGATAAAAATTGTCCCCCACATCGAAGAAGACTACACC
>JBCCLN010000192.1:0-7990 GCA_039026865.1 Bacteroidota bacterium
CGAGTAATCATTCCCGCTTTTAATGAGCAAAATGCTGTAGGGCTGGTCATAGATGAAATCCCCAAAGATCTTGTCTCTGAGATTATCGTAGTTGATAATGGCTCTACGGATGATACATTTGAGCAAGCTAGGTCCAGAGGCGCCACTGTACTAAAGGAACCTACGAGAGGCTATGGAAAGGCTTGTCTAAAAGGCCTGTCACATATCGCACATTCATCAACTCAACCAGATATCGTTGTTTTCCTGGACGGAGACTATTCAGATTTTCCTGAACAAATGAGTGAGCTTGTTCAGCCTATCATACATGATAAGGCTGATCTGGTTATCGGTTCACGAGCCCTAGGACAAAAGCAAAAAGGTAGTATGACCCTACAGCAAGTTTTTGGGAACTGGCTAGCAACGAAACTTATCAAGCTGTTTTATGGCGTAAAATATTCTGATCTGGGTCCCTTTCGAGCGGTCACATACGAAAGCTTGCTGACAATTGATATGCAAGATCAGACATATGGATGGACCGTAGAGATGCAATTAAAGGCAGCTAAACTAAATTTACGTTCGATGGATATTCCAGTCAACTATCGGAAGAGAATCGGGATTTCTAAAGTGAGCGGAACAATTAAAGGCACTATTGGTGCAGGCTTTAAAATCATTTACACCATATTCAAATACCTATAATTGTGGAGTGGATAGTCATTAGCGTGTATGCGAGTACACTTTTTATCATTTGTTTGTTTAGTCTAGTGCAGTTCAACTTATCCTGGCACTACCTAAAATCGAAAAAAAGACTTGATTCCGGAGATAAAGATTTAAATGAGTATCCGAGAGTAACCATTCAATTACCTATCTACAACGAAAGGTATGTAGTGGAACGATTAATTGATTCGGTTTGCAAGATCGACTATCCACTAGATAAACTTGAGATTCAGGTACTGGATGACTCAAATGATGAAACCGTGGATATCACTGCCAGAAAGGTAAAATGGTATTCACAAAAGAATATCGATATCCAACACATCCAAAGGCCGAACCGAATCGGGTTTAAGGCTGGCGCTCTTCAGTACGGAATGGAAAAGGCCAAAGGAGAATACATTGCAATTTTTGATGCAGATTTTGTGCCTCATCCTGATTTCCTTCTCAGGACACTTCCAAAATTCAATCAAGAAAGAATTGGGATGGTCCAAACCAAATGGGGCCATTTAAATAAAGATTATGGTTTACTTACAAGAATCCAGGCTTTCTGGCTAGATGCGCATTTTACAGTGGAACAAAAAGGAAGAGAGCAAGCCGGTAGTTTTATAAATTTTAATGGAACGGCTGGGGTTTGGAAAAAAGAATGCATTGAAGATGCAGGAGGGTGGCAATACGATACGCTAACAGAAGACCTTGACCTTTCGTATCGGGCACAATTAAAAGGTTGGAAGTTTGTCTACCGCGAAGAGATTGAATCACCTGCAGAATTGCCCGTGGTTATTCCCGCGATCAAATCGCAACAATATCGTTGGAACAAAGGAGCTGCTGAAACCGCCAGAAAGACGCTAGGAAAGGTGTTTAGATCTTCTATGGGATGGAAACACAAGTGGAGAGCTGTTTTCCACCTTCTGAATAGTTCAGTTTTTTTGCTGCTTTTGATTGCCGCGGTATTGTCCATACCTATGCTTTACATTAAGGAGTTCAACCCGGAGCTAGGGTTGATTTTTGACTTAGGAAGCATTTTCGTCATTGGTTTTTTAGCAATGGGCTTCTTTTATTGGGTATCTGCCAAGGCCTCTCACCCAAACTATACTTTCAAATACTTCCTCACGAACTTTCCGGTGTTTCTCGCATTTTCCATGGGCATGGCGCTACATAATTCTATCGCAGTGGTAGAGGGATACCTTGGATTCAAAACCCCTTTTATTCGCACGCCGAAATTCAACATCAAAAACAAAAAAGATAGCTGGAAGGGCAATCTATACTTAAAGAAAGTTCTAAGCCCAGTGACATTTTTTGAAGGCTTGCTGGCCATTTATTTTGCATACGGGATTTTTTCAGGATTTAAACTGGAGGATTATGGTTTAATGCTTTTCCACCTTATGATGGCTATAGGATTTGGTTATGTGTTCATACTTTCCATCATACCCATGAAGAATGCGTGAGAAAAACCGAATGGGTTTTTACTCTTTTGGGTTCATTTTCGTCTTTGCAAGTTTCAGTATAGGCAATTGGATAGAGCGGTATCAATCAGTCGCGTTACTTACGGCTTTTGTTTCTTCGTTTATTTCCTATCTGTTTCTTTTACAGGAACAAAAATCAGATCGGTTGCTATTTGTTTTTGGGCTACTGGCTCGATTCGTATTATTCTTTTCTCTTCCGTCATTATCAGACGATGTGTATAGATTTATCTGGGACGGTTTACTTCTAAAAAATGGCATTCATCCGTTTTCTGCCCTGCCGGAATCTTACCTTGCTCAGGAAATTCCGGGATTAGATAAGGAATTGTTTGAAAAACTCAACTCACCTAACTATTTCACTATCTATCCACCTTTTAACCAGGCGATTTTTTGGTTAAGTGTAAATCTTAGTACTAGCTGGCTGGCAAGTGTAAACATCATGAGAAGCATTTTAGTAGTTGCAGACATAGGTTCGTTTTTCCTTCTCAGAAAAACACTGGAACAGTATAAAAAGGACAAACATCTGGCTTTTTGGTACTTCCTAAACCCACTGGTGGTTCTAGAGCTTACTGGAAACCTTCACTTTGAAGGGTTGATAGTTTTTTTTCTTCTCATGGGGGCTCTCGCTTTTGAACAGCAAAGGGATTGGCTCTCCGTGAGTGGTTTTGGACTCGCTATCGGCACCAAACTACTCCCTCTAATTTATTTACCCTCTCTCTTTTTTCACGGGCTGGAGATGAAAAGATGGTGGATTGCAATTGCCAGTGCCATTTTGGGGGCAATGACCATCCTACCCATGTTCAATGAAACGTTGATCAATGGCATGACATCAAGTCTAGAGCTTTATTTTAGAAAATTTGAATTTAACGCCAGCCTCTATTTTATCGCTAGAGAAATTGGATTCTTGATTTATGGATACAACAACATCGCTAAGATTGGTCCTTTGCTTTCAGTACTTTCACTAATGAGTATTTTAGGTGTATCGGTGGTTGCTTCCCTCAGGAAATGGACCCTATTTAAATCATTTCTCTTCATTCTTACAATCTATCTGTTCTTTGCAACAATAATTCATCCCTGGTACATTATTCCCTTGATTGCTTTTGGAATTTTATCAAGGTATCGATTCCCTATTTTGTGGTCCTTTCTCATTTTCCTAACCTACCTGGGCTACACAACATCTGGATTTGAACTCCCTATGTGGGTTGTATTTCTGGAATACCTATCTGTGTCTACTTTCGCAGTTATTGAAATGAGAAAACTTAAGCACTTATAAAATGAGCATAAAGATTCGAAGGCGAATTTATACTAACCGCCAGATGAAATGGTCCACTGATGGGAATTCCAAAAGTGCAATCAAGAACAAACTACATCCACATGAAATGAGCATAACCTTAGAATCCTTGGCATACCAACCGAAGATGAATAAGTTTATGGAAATTCTATGTGGCCATTGGAAATAAACTTATACACATGAAAAAATACCTTCATCTGATCATTCTTCTTTTTGTATCTACAATGACTTCTTGGAGTCAAAAAGCTTTTGATGAAAAGTTGAAAAGTTTGTATAAGAATACCGTTCCTCTCATTAAGTCCAGCGAACTGAAAACGAAATTGGAGCATGTGACTATACTGGATACCAGAGCACCTGAAGAGTATAAAGTAAGTCATATCCCAGGATCAAGGATGATTAACTATACTGAGTTTGCTGTTGCAGATGTACAAGATATTCCTAAAGACACTGAGGTGATTGTATATTGCTCCGTTGGTTATAGAAGCGAACGCGTGGGTGAAAAGCTAAGGAAAGCTGGCTATAAGGACGTTAAAAACTTGTATGGAGGAATATTTGATTGGAAAAATAATGGTTTCGAGGTAGTGGATCTCAATAATCAACCTACCGACAGTGTACATACGTACAACAAATCCTGGGGTAAGTGGCTTTATGAAGGGATAAAAGTAAATTAATAATTCAGAGAAACTTATAGAATAGTGAAGAAAAGCGACAGTGGATTTGATGCAGACTATTGGTCTTTAAAATCTTCTAAAGAAAGAATAGAAACGGTCGAAACCCCTACGTCATCAATACTAAAAAGATGTTGCGACTAGATTAGAGCTTCAAAGAGTTAATCTGATGGTTAAAATGATAAAAAGATAAGGTACCTATTGGCATAGTTCCGTTTTGAATCTATAGACATTTCATCGGAAAATTTTATAAAAAAAGATTGGATGATCCAATGATGAATTGAACAGATAGGGATTGACATCCTAAAGGATTAAATCTTTGTAAATCAGGATCACAAAACGGCGATGACTTAGATTACATATATTTGATAATAAATGAGTTATAAAATTCGCCACAAGTACCTCAATAAATGGTATTGAACATTTCAAAGAAGCTTTAAATTGGGGTGTAGTAGCCTAAGAAGCATTAAAAACAAATTTCATCGGATATAAGAATTTAATAACCAACAGAAAGACCTCTGATAAGATGAGAAGACCGTAAAGATTTAATAAACTAAAAAAATGAAATAAATGAGTGATTCATTGTTAATGATTTTTGTAAAAAACCTGATCCCAGGTATGGTAAAAACCCGGCTAGCTAAAGATATTGGAATAGATAAGGCATTGGATGTTTATCAGGAATTAGTTCATTAC
This sequence comes from Bacteroidota bacterium, assembly GCA_039026865.1. Taxonomy (GTDB): domain Bacteria; phylum Bacteroidota; class Bacteroidia; order Cytophagales; family Cyclobacteriaceae; genus Ekhidna. The sequence continues at coordinate 4,803 of JBCCLN010000192.1, forward strand.
ACCAACAAAATCACCCTAAAAGTTGAAGTAGATAAAGCAGTTTATTATTCAGAATATGTAGAGGTAGAAGATATATGGTGTGAAGAGCAGTTTTCCCATAAAGTGCAAAAAGGAAATTCACTTGGAGAAAAAATGTCTATTGCTTTTGATGAAGCATTTGACGCGTACAAAAAAGTCGTGATCATTGGAAGTGATTGTTATGATCTCAGCTCAAAAATCATAAAAACTTCTTTTGAAATGCTGAAAGAGCATGATGTAGTGGTGGGGCCTGCCAAAGATGGTGGATATTATTTATTGGGAATGAATGAGTTCTATCCTCAACTATTCGAAAACAAAGTATATAGTAACGAGAACGTTTTAAGAGATTTACTTGATGAAACTGAGGCACTTGGCTTGCGGGTGTATCAACTTCCCAAACTTAATGACGTAGACACATTCGATGACTTAAAATCTACGAACATAGCATGGGAAAAATTGGGAGAAGAAATCGATTCGGAAGACACTAGCTATTAAAAATATTGCCCAACACCCAGAACAAATCCGTTAATTTCCGTCTCCTGAAGATTGATTCCATAATCCACGCGAAAAATTGCATTATAGATTTTCTTATGAATAAGTCTCAAGCCTCCACCCGCAAATAGCACAAAGTTGTCAGAGTCTGTGAAATCGTTAAAAGTTCCTCCAGGGTTCCTCCAGGACCCTGTGTCAGAAAAAATAACCCCTTGGATCGCCATCTTTTCTTTTTCCAGCATAGTGTGACGGTATTCCGTATTCAAAATGATGGCTCCGGTGCCTCTATCCACTCTATTCCCCACTCCACGAATATTTAGATAACTATCCAGAACAAATGGGGCAAATGGACTCTCCTCATTAGAGCTTACACCAAATCTAAACCTCATCGCAAAATTGCCTTTCTCGTTTATTCTGCGATGATAAATAAGGTCATTAAACATAATGTAGAAAGCAGGATCATTACCTATTGATCGGACGGTTTGAAAATTGAGTTGGTTCCTAACCCCATCCAAATAAAAGAAATGGTAATTGACCCTATCAATGGTATAGAGAACTTTTCCTAGTATTTTCTTTTCACTTACCATAAGTGGCGCATCAGAGAAGCCTTCTCCCACCCGTGTATAATCCTCTGTGAAATAGGCGCCACCAAACTCCACTTTGTCCCTAAACTGAAAATATCTGATGGCTGTAGCTCCGAAAGTCCAGTTATCATATTCATATTGTACTTCTCCCTGACTAAAAAAAAGTGGTTCAAGAGTAGACCACTTAACGAAACTAAGATTAGCTCCCCAATTGGATCTTTTGATCCGCTCAAAAGTGAGATGGGCCGCTATGGAGCTTCGATCATAATACTGATAGTAAGCAGTGAGCTTATTTCCTCCGCCCCCTAAATTAGCTTCCGAAAATCCGGTCTGAATCCAAAAGTTTCCCTCAATTCCACCAAAGCTGAAAATAGGCAATAGTGTGAAAAGTTCATTACACCAAAAAATAACCTCATAGTCTCCTTCTGTCGTTAAATACACCTTAACCAAGGCATTCCCAAAAATCTCCAGATTTGTGAGCGTTTTCCGATCTCTTTCAAGCTGGACCGAGTCCAATCGATCTCCTACTTGAACAGTAACAAACTGTCTTACATAACTCTCTTTCGTTTTTTTTAATCCTTCAAAAGAAATTGATGCGATTTGCTGACTTGATAAAACAAGAGGAATAGAAAAAATTATCGCAATTGCACTTCGCTTCATTTATTGGCGTATCACCCGGATGCCTAAATTTAATGTTTCTCCTGCACCTTGGCCTTCGCTTCCTAGCCAAAAGTTAGTGTAGAGTGCTTCTAATTCGATCAGATTGGGAATGAGCTGATATTTAATCCCTAAACCAGATTGAACAAAGTAAGAAAAGAAGGCTTCCACCTTCTGTTCATTAAAATCGTAATGTCTCGGAAAATATTCTGACATAGCATAGATGGTCCATCTACTAGTTGGAAAGTAGCTGTAAAAAATACTGGTCTGTGTTTCGAGGAAATTGTTTTCTGCAGATGAGCCATCTTTTGCAAAACGATACCAAAAGGCTTGCTGAAAAAACAGTTGAGATTTAGTACTTAAAGGAAGGTCGAAAAAAATCTGGTTAAGCCACAAATTGGCATCCCACTCCAGGAAATACCTTGTGCCCTCAGCACCTTCAGGATCATCCAAAACATTGAAGAGATAGGTACTCTGCAAAGAGAGCCGGGGCAATGATTTGATTGGCGCAACCTTAATCCTTGGGCCAAATCCCGAGATTCCCGCGGAGGTGCTAAATTCATCGCTATCGTTGTTTGAGGCTTTTACCCAAACATCTACACCAACATTGATTTGATCATTTATGCCGTATAAAAACTGATTGATAGAAGTAAAAAAAGTTTCCCTAACTCCATTATCAACTTTGCTTTCACTATCATCAAACGATTTAGTTTGAGTGTAAAAATTCTGAAATGTTTTGAACTCCCAATCACCTTTATCAAAAAGGATAGAAGGGGTATAGTTTTGAAGGTTGTTTTGCCCGGAGACCAAAAACCAGAAACTTAGTAGTATTGAAAAAAGTGTTGTACGCATTACTTGGAAAATTTAGTGTGTAAATAACGAAGAACACTCCTATAGAAATGGTCAAGACTGTGACAATTAGCATATTGTGAGAAAAAGTTTAGGTTTTATGATAGTGTAGATCAAGCGAAATCTACCGGATGATTAAACGTTTTGTTCCAGAATACCTGATTTAAGATTTGATCCGGAATTATAGAACACAAATAGTAGCGGGTTGATTCAAGTAATTGATTTACTGTAGTTGATATTCATACTGAATGATTTTTGATTCCTCAAATTTGGGGAACGATGTTGTCCTCTCATTCGAAATCAATTACCTTATACTAAGCGTTTTACCTCATCTCAATAAATAACACCTGAATTTTTTCATCTAACTAAAATGCAACTATTTGAAAATCAAAAACTTACAAAAGCACTTAGCACTTTTAGTTAGCTATTTCTTGTTACATAGCCACCTCGGCGGTGCAATGTCTTGAAATTCGGGTTAGAATCCTTTGCAAAACTGGATTTTTGGTTCAAATCAAGGCTTGAAGAATTTCAAAAACGTTGTTTGCTGGTTTTAAATGGGGCTTTTGAGGTTTGAGTAATAAAAAGTTA
>JBCCLN010000193.1:0-7953 GCA_039026865.1 Bacteroidota bacterium
CAAAATATTATTTTAAGTATTTCTAAATAATGGTGTTGTTTTCAGTAAATACGGTTATTCATTAATCCATAATCAGTACCCATCGAAGAGGTGTGTACGCTGTTTTTTCAAGGTAGACACGAAACCTTTAATGGTGGCAAAAGCCTCACCTGTCTGAAGTGCTTCTAAAGCAACCGGAGATCTTCCGCCGTGTTTTAACCCGGATTTTAAGGCATTTTAAAAGTAACATAAAGCAGCTAACTAAACCATAAATGAATGTGGATGAAGAAGCACCATGTTGAAAGTATGCCCATCCTTCGACCCCAAGCAGCGGGTATTAATGTGGGGTTCAAGAAGCCATTATCAAGAAACAGATGGCCAGGGCGGAGATCTCCTTAGCCGAATGAACTGCCACTTGAGAGGAAGTTAGATGGAATTTCAAGACATTGCGTTGCTTGAGCAGCTGATGTAAGGTTTAAGAGCTAACTTTTCGCAACAGTCAGTAAAGCCTACGAACTAAATGGAGAAAGCGATCCCTCATGGAATTTTGGTTGGAATGTAAACCCTGATAAAGCATATCAAGGCTTAGAAATGTTTAATGGTGATACAGCGATACACCGGAATCCCGTATAGGATAATGATAGATTAAAGCAATCATTCCCTGATGGTCTTTCATATGATCATGATGAAAAAAAGTAGCATGGAACAGATGCCTATTGTTACTACTCATTCAGCAGCCATTGATGTAGGCTCCAAGAATCATGATGTAGCAGTGGGGCAGGATGTAGCACAAGAGGTGAGAGCATTTGGCCTTTATTCCAAAGGCCATCGAGCGATGATTGCTCCTTTTAATGAGTGAGGAAATAGGAGAATCTTTTGAAAAACCCGCCTTTTGGCCCAACTCTTCGCTACTCAAAATTTCAAAAGCCTCATTTACGACCAGTAAACTACGTTTTGAAATTATGAAAGCCTCGATTTGAGCTAAAAATCAAGTTTTGCAACGGATTCTTTTACCATATTGAATTCATAGCTTTAGTTGATGGCCGTTTGCTTTTCTTTATCCAACGAAGAGAGAATTACTTCACGAATAGAAACCGAATGCGCGTAAGGATTTAAGGTCTGTTCTTGCGGATCTGTATCATTTACAGGAAGCAAGGACGCCCATTTAGAAAGCTCTTCCTTCACCAATGATGTTACTCTTTCTTCAGCTTCCGTTAAGAAAGCAAAAGTTCCAAGTAAGAGTAGTAATGTTATGAGTTTGTTGAGCTTTGGTCGCATTTTATTAATCCTTTTACAGTTTACTAAATGAGCGTCTATCACTTCTATTTTGAAAACCTAACCTTTGCTTAAAAGATGATGACCCTTATCAAAAAGTTGCATCTTAGTCTAAATTTTATTGAGTGAGAGGTTTTTTGCTGCATAGAATTATTCAATTATGAATATCACTAGAAGTACCTAGTTATATTTGAATAGTTACATCAGTTTTTTAATTTTTTTTAAATTCTTCACTCGCCTTGGAAAAACCTACAAAGAGGAGCTCTTAGGATGCAGATTATCTCCAGCTCATCGGATAATTAGGATCAACAAATGGAAGACCTTCGTTGGTCACATAGATGGGGCCAAAAGTGTCTAGCATAACGGCAATCTCTTCCGTTTCTCTTGCCCCAATACTTTTTTCAACTGTCCCAGGATGAGGACCATGAGGTAAGCCTCCCGGATGAAGCGTAAACGAACCTCTTTCTATGCCTTTTCTACTCATAAAATTTCCTTTAACGTAATAAAGCACTTCATCTGAATCGATATTAGAGTGGTTGTAGGGAGCAGGAATGGCTTGAGGGTGATAATCAAAAAGTCTGGGGACAAAAGAACAAATCACAAATCCATGAGACTGAAACGTTTGATGAACAGGAGGAGGTTGATGGATCCGACCGGTTATTGGCTCAAAATCATGAATCGAAAGAGCATAAGGAAATAAATACCCGTCCCAGCCTACTAAGTCAAATGGAGAATGTGCATAATAATATTCGTGAATTTTATCTTTATGCTTGATTTTCACTAAATATTCTCCACGGGCTCTTTCGGTAATTAATTCAGTTGGTGATCGGATATCTCGTTCGCAATAAGGAGCATGTTCTAGAAGCTGGCCTAACTCATTTCTGTATCTTTTCACTGTCTCAACAGGATTGGTAGATTCTATGATCAATAACTTGATTGGTCCTTCATTCCATTGAAGCTGATAAATAGTAGTTCTTGGGATAACTATGTAATCACCTTGCCTCACTGCTAGTTTACCAAATTGAGAATATAACCATCCGTTGCCGTCATGAATAAAGATGACCTCATCGGCTTGTCCATTTTTATAATAATAATCCATTGACCGGGAAGATGGATGGCAAATTGCCATAGAAACATTTTTGTTTTTAAGCAAGGTTTTTCTCGCTTCCAAAAAATCATTCCCCGTTGTTTCAACTTTTGAGGTGTTAAGGTGAGTATGTTTAAGAGTATCATCTTCCGCTATTTCTGCTTTATAAGCATAGGACTTCCCTACTCTCTCTACTCGTGTAGGAGGGTGGATATGATACAAATTAGAATAAACGCCTGAAAAACCTCTGGATGAAACTAGTTCTTCAGTAAACAAACTACCATCTGGTTGCCGAAATTGAGTGTGCCTTTTCGAAGGTATTTCTCCTAATTTGTGATAGTAAGTCATTTCATTGCATAGCTAGCTGCCGAGCTTTATCTGTTAGTTCTATTGCTTTCTGGAAAATCTCATTCTGTTCATTGAAGATGGGGTAAAATCCATTATTGTCCCAAACTCCTCTGGCAATATAAGCTTTGGTTAGTTGCTTGATCAACTTTTTAGAACGTTCTATTTCTGTTTCGTCGGAGGGCAAATCATTTTCCTCAGCCAAGGTGAACAAATCCTTTAACATGCCATCTGCAACTTTGAAAGATCTTTGATACATTTCAAATCCCATCTCTTCCAATTCTTTGATATGTGCTTGCACGTATTTTACGGTGTACTCTTGCAAGGAATTTGAACTAAATAATTTGTTTAAATATCTAGAGTTTTGGGACGTATCTAGCGGCACAAAATAATCAGGAGTAATGCCACCTCCACCATAGACAATTCTTCCCTTGTCTGTTCTGAATATGAGTGAGTCGTTCACCTTAATGCTGTCCTGAGTGTAAAGCTCTCCGTTCTCATACCTTTCGTAGGCTTCCATGTAATATTCTTTTAGATTTCCACCTTTGTAGTTTTTTTGAATGCTTCTTCCCGTTGGTGTATAATATCTTGAAATAGTAAGTCGTAATTCAGATCCATCATTTAAATCTAGTGGCAATTGAACCAAGCCTTTCCCAAAAGTTCTTCGCCCCACAATCAACCCTCGATCATGATCCTGAATAGCACCGGCAACAATCTCAGAGGCAGAAGCAGAACCTTCATCAACCATGATGACGAGTGATCCTTGCTCAAAATCACCTTCCTCACCGGAATAGTGCTGTTCTGTATATCGTTTTTCTTTACCATCTGTGTAAACAATCATTTGTTTTCCGGCCAATAGCTCATCCGTGATTTGAACTGCCCTATTTAAGTAGCCACCCGTGTTTCCCGTAAGATCGATGACAAGGTTTTTCATTCCTTGCTCTTTAAGTTTGAAAAGGGCTTCTTTAAATTCCAGATACGTTGAATTAGCAAATCTGGCGATTTTTATGTAACCTGTTTTATCATCGACCATGTATGAAGCATCAATAGAATATTGGGGTATTTTATCTCTTTCTATGCGGAAATCCAGCAATTCATTTTCTCTATCTCTCATAATAGACACCATCACTTGAGAGCCCCCCGGCCCACGAAGCATTTCTACTACATTTTGATTCGTTATCCCTACCCCTGCTACATTTTTGCCATCAACTTTAATTATTTTATCTCCTGCTTTGATTCCTAACTTCTCAGAAGGACCGCCACTAAGAGGACTGATTACTTGAATGGTATCTTTGAAAATATTGAATTCTATCCCTACCCCTTCATAGTTGTCTTCCAGTCGATACTGAATGAGTTTAAGATCTTTGGGTGGGATATATGAAGTATGCGGGTCCAGATCTTCCAGCATGCTTTCTATTGCACTATTAATCAGCTTTTCACTGTCAACTTCATCTACATAATCATTTTCAATATAGGTAAGTACCTGCCTGAATTTAGTTAATCCTTTAATGAAGTTAGATGAATGGGCATTTGTAGTTCCTGCCATGTTCGCTCCTATAAACACACCAACACATATTGCAACTGCGATATATAATGGTAATTGTATGGTTTTAGATGAATTCTTTCGTACACTCATATTCCAAAATTAAAATTTTATTGCGCTAATGAAACGGATAGCTTATCAAACTTTTGACTTGAGAGCATTGTCGACTTATTTTTGTGTTATGGTATTTGAAAAAACAATCAGGGAAGTTGTAGAAGAGAATTACGTTTATGGCAGAGCACTTCATCATTTAGGAATAGAGTTTTTTGAAACCCCGGACAGAAAATTGAAAGAGATATGTGCAGAGAAGGGTCTGAATAGAAATAAGGTAATTAAAAGTTTTTATGAATTTGACTCGTGTCACCGTTTCAGATTTAAGGAATTGAGCGACTACCCTATTGAATTGCTAATAGAATACCTTAAGCACTCTCATCATATATTCATTAAAGATAAGCTTCCTTACATTGTTCATCTGGTAAAAGAATGGAAAGATGGGTCGGGTCTTCAAGGACTTTTGCCAGAGTTCGTTGAAGATTTTATCCGTCATATTTATGAAGAGGAAGATACTACTTTCAAATACACTCAGCTTCTAAAGGAGATAAAGAAAGGTAAAGAGAAGGCGCCGTTTTCCAAGCTGATGACTTTCGAAAACTTTTCCTTAAAAAAAGAATATGAGCACCATCAAAATGAAGATGAATTAGAAGCAATACGTCTATTGATACCTTCAATTGATGAAAGTTCTCTACATGGAAAAGTGCTAGTTAGTGAAATAAAGGCATTTGACAGAGAGATGGTCTATCATGCTGAGATTGAAAATAATATCTTTTTCCCGAAGGCGTTAGCACTGGAATCCCAAGTCAACAATAAACTAAAAAATCTTAGTTCATTGAATTAATGCCAAGGATACTGGCAATAGATTATGGCGCCAAAAGAACCGGATTAGCAGTTACGGATCCTTTGAGAATCATTGCTAGTTCATTAGACGTAGTTGCTTCCCACAATTTGGAAAATTATCTGAAAGACTATTTCAAAAAAGAGGAAATATCTAAGGTGGTGATAGGAAACCCTAAAAATATAAATGGATCAAATACGAACGCTACTAGATTGGTGCAAGCATTTATTCGGCGATTCAAAAGAGTTTTTCCGGATAAGGAATTTACTTTACACGATGAAAGATTTACCTCTAAGATGGCAATGGATGCCATGATTGTAGGAGGCATGAAGAAAAAGAACAGGCGGAACAAAGGAAACGTTGATAAGATCAGCGCCACTATAATTCTACAATCTTATTTAGAAAGTAATTCATGATATTTCCAATCGTACTCTACGGCGATCCGATTTTAAAAAAGCGAGCAGCATACATTGACCACGGCGATGATGCTATCAAAGAATTTATCAATGATCTATTTGAAACCATGTATGCAGCACAAGGTGTAGGCTTAGCCGCCCCCCAAATTGGTGAATCACTGCGCTTGTTTGTCATTGATACTAATCCAATGTATAATGAAGATAATAAGGGATTGAAAAGTGTTTTTATCAACGCTACCATGCTAGAAGAAATCGGTGAGGAGCAGACCTTTGAAGAAGGGTGCTTAAGTATACCTGGTATTCGAGCAGACGTGAATAGAAAACCCAAAATCCAAATAAAATACTTTGATGCGGATTGGAAGGAACACCAAGATACTTTTGAAAATATAGAAGCACGTGTCATTCAGCATGAGTATGACCATATTGAAGGGAAGTTATTTACAGATCATTTGACACCGTTCAAAAAAAGACTTTTAAAAAGCAAACTAGCTAATATTAGTAAGGGTAAAACCGATGCTGAATACAGGGTAAGAGTTCCAAAATGAGGCAAGAACTTACCATTTCATTGATTCAGGCAGACCTGTATTGGGAAGAGATTGATGCCAATCTTGCGATGTTTGAAGAATACATCTGGAACATCGGATCTACTGATCTTATTGTTTTGCCTGAAATGTTCACAACAGGTTTTAGCATGAATGCCACCACCCTGGCAGAACCGCCAGGCGGCAAAACTTTTAAATGGATGAGGCAGATGGCAACGCATAAAAAAGCTGCGATAACTGGGAGCTATATAATCAAGGAAGGAGAAAATTACTTCAACCGACTTTATTTTGTTTATCCAGACGGTTCTTCTGTGCAATATGATAAAAAGCACCTTTTTACACTTGCTGGTGAACATAAAGAATATACAGCAGGAACAGATAGATTGATCATCGTTTATTACGATTGGAGAATTTACCCGCTTATCTGTTATGATCTACGGTTTCCAGTTTGGTCAAGATCACAAAAGCAACCAGATACTGTTTATGAATATGATTTGTTATTATACGTGGCAAATTGGCCAGACATTCGCATTGGCGCATGGGATGCTTTATTACAGGCAAGGGCTATAGAAAACAGTGCTTTTTGTGTGGGAGTCAACCGAATAGGAAAAGATGGCGGTCTGAAAAATTATACCGGCCATTCAAGTATTTATTCTTATAACGGAGATCAATTAGCCTTTTCTCAAAATCAATCAGAAACCCTTTCCTTAACGCTCAAGGCCAGTGATTTACAAAAATTCAGGGATAGATTTTCCTTTCAGGAAGATGCGGACAACTTTACTTTAGGCTAGTGGTTGCATAGCTTACTTTAAAATTATCGTAAACAGTTTGAGGTATCTCGTGTTTCATTAATTATGAGACTGATACTCCTTATAGGTTATATGACCACATCCTTACTAAGTAATAGCCAATCTATTGAAAGTGTGAGAAAAGCATTTCACGCAGCTGTATTAGAGCCAGAAGTTTCCAAAGATTTTCATGCTTATATGTCAACGTCTCAAAACCTATCTCCAACTATACGGGCTTATCGGGCAGTGTCTGAAGCTATGTTGGCCCAGGTTTTATGGAATCCTTTTTCTAAACTCTCTCAAGTAAAAAAATATCAAAGAGAAATGGAGATAGCAGTGAAAGAGAATTCCAGCAATATAGAAATACGGTTTCTTAGATTAGCTATTGAATACAACCTCCCATCATTTCTAGGGATGAGTCAACACATAGAAGAAGATCTTGACATGATTCTTAGAAATCTTTCTTCTGTCTCATCCATGAATTTAGATCCTGGATACAGTCAGTATATCTACTATTTTTTAGAAAGCACGGGTCTATGCTCGTCTGACCAAATGTTAGCGATGAAACAAACGCTAGAGAAGCAATCCTCTTTCTGAATTATTAAATCCCAACCTAGCTTTCGGACAAAATGCCTGTTAATTCGAAAATTTAGGTGTTATTCACAGAGATGAGTTAACACGTTGAATAGGAGAATCCTTTGAAAAATCCGCCTTTTGTCCCAACTCTTCATTATTCAAAATTTCAAAAGCCTCATATACAACCAGTAAACTACGTTTTTGAAATTCTGAAAGCCTCGATTTGAACCAAAAATGCAGTTTTGCAAAGTATGCTATGAGGTAGTTGATTTCGAATGAGAGGACAAAATCATTCCCAAATTTGAGGAACCAAAAATCATTCAGAATGAACATTAAACTAATGTAAATCAATTACTTGAATCAACTCACCACGTTTTTTTATTAAAAATGCGAGTTAAGAGATTGATTATCAAATATTTGGAAATTAGATTTTATTAAAATTATCTGATTTACTTAAGGCTGAACAATATATTATTTTATGAAAATCATTTTATGAGTTGATTATTTCAA
>JBCCLN010000194.1:0-7943 GCA_039026865.1 Bacteroidota bacterium
AATCCCTTACAAATACATCAATCCAGTAAACTACAGCAAAGCTGATGAAATATAACCCTTCTTTATTGTGAAATTTGTACTTCCTGCTCATTGGTTCTTTTATTCATTTCTCTTTTAGCACGAGCTCGCGCTAGCTAGGGGATTCATTTGAATTTTAGACTAATCAAAACGGAGTCTATGGGTTTATTGCATTTTTGTTAAAATCGCCTAAATAGATTCGATAATTGTTCATGTATCAAAATCTCAAAAAAATCCGCTCTATGAGCTAGAAACATTGTTTTATTAGAAGCACCAACTAAACTCAGAAATCCTGACCCGACTTAAAATCAATTTCGCAAAAACGCCATAATAATTGACGAAAATTTCTCTTTTTAAACTGTAGAAGATGTTTTGAACTTAAAATAGTGCAGGATTGCGATAGATGGATTTACGGGATACACCTATTTTCTAGAATTTAAGGGGTCGAGTCAGGATTTCTGAAACTTAAATCCCTACCATCGGAGCGGATACTTAGAATGTAAATGGGAAAGCATTAAACACCTTGCGGAAGCATTACATTGAAGGAGCCTTAGCGAGACGTTTAAGACCAAACAGAAGAGCAGGAGATAACGTATATTTATTTGATGGACAAACTTAAAATCGCAAAGCGTCTTGAGAAGCGAGGACTATCTCAACAGATAGCAATTGAATTTTCCGAGATATTACAGGAATATGTTTCTTCTGAACTTTCTCACAAGCAGGACCTGCAAACATTGGAAAATGCTCTCAAAGCGGACCTGGAGAAGACTAAAGCGAGGCTACGAAAAGAACTGCAGGAAATCAAAGCAAAATCAAGTAAGTAGATACCGTAGTCTATTAATAAACGAAACTGTTTACAGGCATGTTTGTTGAATGAAAAACGGCACTTTACGTTAAAGTGCGTATTTATTTACCAGAAAAATAATAGTAGAAAAGAGGAAGAGCACTTACAAGACCTATTCAGTAGTGCTGACTGATTTTTGTAGTGTTCGAAAACGAGTATCAGAATGATACGTTCAGTGATCGTGCTTCGAGACCACAAATCTCGAAGAGCCAGGTATTCCTCATATATGGCTAGCCGGCTAGTAATAAAAAAGTGAATGAATTTAGCTTTATGATGAGATGGAGAAATGAATTTTCTAAGAATATTTCTTCTCACTCAACTTGGTATCCGTTATCACTAAGCCCAACCACGCGCTATCGAGACTTATCTAGGATTTAGGAAAGGCGAAAACTTATGAAACATTATCATATTTATTTAAAAAATAATTATTTCATAACGAAATTCATGGTTTTAGAGATGCCCTATTCAGCAAATGACTGTCTAATTAGACATGTCATTTGTTAAATAAAAAGAATTCTCGTAAGTTAAAGTTTAAGAAAACCGTCAATCAACAGCGTTGGTTGCTTGGACTATCTTCTGGCATACTTAAGAACCGATCGAAACTTTACGTGCAGCAGTGAATTATGCATATGAACCCTTCCGAACTGAATTTGGGCGTAACAGGAAAACCTTGTTATGCCCGGTTTTTATAAGCAAAAGAATTTGAAGTATGTAAACATTTATCTGGTATGGTAATAAATTTGAGTATGTTCATCTAAATCCATACATAAGTGAAGTGTTGAAAGTAAAAAACGCGCAATGGGAGTTTTTTAGGGCTGTCGTCGAAATGCACACCAACCTTATACAGGCCCGATAGGCGCTAGTATCGTTTCAATCTCTGTATTGGTGTTTGTGATCATGCTCATTACAGGCATAATTCTTCGGTGGCCTCATAACTGAATCCCTCAATGTGAATACCTTGTTTCGGTGGAAAACTGATACGAAGGTGTAGAAAAAAGAATTACTACCCATAGCCCGGTCTATTGCAAAAAACTTGGATAGTCAAATAGTTTGTAATAGTTACTAAGTGCCTACTTCACTATTCCTTTTTTTAAAAGTTTCTGTACTACAAATCAAAGTGTTCTTGTGAAGTATAGATCACTGATCAACTTTTAGAATGAACCCCCTGCCATGAACGTTTTGGATGCTGATAGATGGGTCTTTGCTTAGATATTTTCTCAGCTTTGAGATAAAAACATCCATACTTCGTCTGTTAAAGTAGTCACTTTGTCCCCACATTTCTCTTAGTGCAGTATTTCTATCAAGAATGTTTCCTTCATTGTCGCAAAGTGCCTTGAGTATTTGTGCCTCTTTTTGGGTTATGGTTATTTGTTCCCTACCTAAACTTAATCGCTGGTTTTGGTAATCAAAGGAGTAACTTCCCAGTTCATAAACCTGCCCTGTTTGCTTCTCAGGCTTCTTGGATCTTCTTACAATCGCGCGGATTCTTGCTGAAAGCTCCTCTTCGTCAACCGGTTTTACCAGATAATCATCTGCCCCGACATTAAAACCTTTGAGTTTGTCGACTTTTAAAGACTTTGCTGTAAGGAAAACAATGGGGATATCTTCATCCATCTTTCTTATCTCTGAAGCTAACGTGAACCCATCCATTATAGGCATCATTATATCCAGAATACAGATATCGAAAGCTCCACGCTGGTAAAGTTTCAGTCCTTCTTTACCATCACTCGCCAACTGAACATTATATCCATTCATGGTCAGGTATTCTTGCAGGACATATCCCAGACTTTTATCATCTTCTGCAAGTAAAACCCTGGTAGTACTCATGACTTAAATTGTAGTGTGAACTTACTCCCCTCATTTGGTCTGCTTATTAACTTGATCTTTCCTTGGTGAGCATCAATCACTGATTTTACATAACTCAAGCCAAGGCCAAACCCTTTGGTGTTATGGACATCTCCACTATCAGCCCGATAAAATTTATCGAACACAAATTTCTGTACCTGTTCACTCATACCTATTCCATTGTCTTCAATTTGAAGAACAATTCCTTCTTCACTGTCTTTTGTAGAGATGGTTATTTTTGGCCTGTCAGGGCTATATTTTTGGGCGTTGTCTAATAGATTATAGATAATATTCTTGAGATGGGTTTCATCTCCAAATAGCTGTGTTCTTTCGGCTTCCAGGTTTAGTACTATTTCTCCTGAACGTTCCTTTATAAGCATTGCGAAACTGTTGACCACCTTATGAACAAGTTCATGAAGGTCAATATTTTTCTTTTCCAGTTTGAAGTTGTCAGAGTCAACCAATGCCATTTGCAGTACTTTATCGACCTGATTTTTTAACCGTTCATTTTCTGTTTTTATGATCGAAGCATAGCTTTCCAGTCTGCCAGATGAGGCTACTTCAGGAGCATTTTTAAGTATTCCAGCAGCCAGGTCAATAGAGAAAATTGGAGTTTTAAATTCATGAGTGAGATTATTGATAAAATCATTCTTCATCTCAGAAAGTCTTTTCTGTTTCCTAATCGTCCAAACAGTATAGGAAAAGCACTCGCTTAAAAGAAATATAAAGATAACAGCAGCAACTACAGTTTCTTTCATCTGAGAGATCAGATACATGTTATCTGGCGTAAAAAAAATTCCTAAATGAGCGTGATCGACAGTAGCTTGTATATCATTTCTCATGTTTACCGTAATCCACGCCAGATTTTCTTTCCGATCACCAGAACAACCTTTTACGTTGAGATCTGATGGTGCTTGGCTACCAGCCTTTTTAACAAACCATTCTGAACCTTTGCTGTGAGTGTAAATGCCTATTTGAAATGGGGCGTTTAAACCGCAGGTATACCTTAAAATAGAGTCAATGGCTACCTCAAGATCCTTTTCAGTATTACTGCTTTGATTAGCTAATGAATTGAATACAAGTGTTTGCAGATAATAACTATCCCTGATGGATTTGCTTATTACTCCACTAGCAAGCCCCGTTTTTTGTTGGAATATTTGCTTGTTTGTAGCTATTGAATCTTTCAGCCAATTGTACTGTACCCAACCTAATCCAAGGAGTGAAATAATTGCCAGCGTAATGACCAGAGACGTCTGTAATTTCTTTACGTGCATGTTCAATTATACTATTTAGAAATCAGCATTCTCATTTTTTTTGTCTCATTGACTTTTCATTAACCTTTTTAACATCTCGTTAACTGGTCTTAACCTTTCATTATCCCACGCTAAGGTTCTGATGTCGTTGTTTTGGGTATTATCAAAATTTATTTCTTATGAAAAAGCTAATAGCACTATTTATTATCATGGGATTTGGCTCGCTTGTTCATGGTCAATCTTGCCCGGTACCCGAACCTTTAGATGTAAAGCAGGCACTTGGTATCTGGAAAGGTGCCTACAGTCTGAATGGAGAATTTATCAGGTTCACTTTGGAGGTACAAGACAACCAGGGAGAACTCACGAGTAAAGTGAGTATACCCAAACTAAAGATCAACAATATGACCTATCGAACGAGAATTTGCGATAGGCAGGAGTTGCACATTAAAAATACCTCGGCTAACACGTCAGTGGAATTTATTGGAAGACCGAAGGAAAACGGCTCTATGGCCGGACGTGTGGTTTTCAAGCAAAATGATGAGCTATCCTCAGAAGAGGTTTTTTCAGTAACCAGAGAAAAGCAAAGTGTTGCTTCAAATTGATAGGATCATAAACAGGCTGGTATTTGTAATATCAGTCTGTTGCTCGTCTGCTGTAAACGGGCAATCGCTCACAGGTGAGTGGAAAGGCTCCTTTGTGATAAACGCTTTTGTACAGAAGATTACCGGATACGTAATCGAGGAAAATGCATCCAACGTCATAAAGTTGGATGTACCAGAAAGGAAAATCTATGAACTGATTTATAATTTGAAGCAAGACGGAGACTCGGTGATTTTTAGCAGGGTTAATGCCCAGGGAGACTTGTTTGAATTCAAAGGTGTAAGAAGCAGGAATACCATATCCGGCAGTGTTACACTGCATAATAAATACATGAAGGACAAACCCGGCATGTTTCAACTTATGAAGAGCAATGCAAACATCCTGAGAGGGCAGCAATTCCCGTCATTTTCAGTCCAAACTATTGAGGGAAATAATATTTCGAAGAGCGACTTTAGAGGCAACTATCTAATGCTAGATTTTTGGGCCACCTGGTGTGCACCATGTGTTGCCAAGAGACCAAAACTAGAAGCACTAAAGAAAGAGCATGGTGATCAACTTCAAATAGTAAGCATATCCCTTGATAAGGATTTAAAAACTGTAAAGGATTTTAGAGATGCAAAATACCCAATGCAATGGTATCATGTTCTGAAGTCTGAGAAGTTTAAAGATGCATTTGTAAAAGCCTACGTACCCCAGGGGCTTCCTTACGGCTATCTAATGGATAGTGAAGGAAAAGTACTTGCTTTTGGAACAGATTTAAACGCCGAGAATTTTGAAGAAACGGTCATTAGAGTGTTCAAATGAAAAAGATAAAAGAGATCGTTTTCATTTTGCTCTTATTGTGTTCATCTTCTTCGATAGCCCAAAAACTTAAAGGTCAAATTAAAGATAGCGTTACAAATGAAACCCTTCCTTATGCTACACTAGCTGCAATGGATCAGGCCGGGAAAATCATTACAGGGACACTTGCTAATGAAGAGGGAAAATTTGAGCTCATGATAACCCAGAAGGTTGTTCAATTGAATGTTTCACATCTGGGATATAAAACTACCTCATTGTACGCCCCCTTTACTTCTGATAAGAGTCTGATCATTACTCTAGCTACTGACGAAAATATCTTGGAAGAAGTAGTAATCGAGGGAGACAGAACCAGTCGTGAGTTTCTAATAGATAGAAAAGTGATCAATTTTGGAAATGATCTTCAATCCTCCGGTGGTACTGTGCTGGAGGCCTTGGATCAGCTTCCGGAGATTGAAACTGATCCAATTTCCAATGATATTCGGTTGAGGGGAAGCGGAAATGTCAGGATTCTCATCGATGGTCAGCCATCACCTTTGAACAATACTGACCTGCTAGCTCAGATTGATGCATCACAAGTAGAAAGGGTTGAAATAATAACTGCACCATCAGCTAAATACCAGGCTGATGGTCAGTCGGGAATCATCAACATTGTTCTTAAAAACAAAGTGGTAAAGGGCCTGGCCGGAACAATCAACATGGACGGACGTACCAATCCCGGATTTGGAACCGGTATAAACTTAACCGGAGGCTTTGGCAATTTTAACATTCAATCAGGAATATCATATCGTGATGTTTACTTCTTGAATGAAACCACTAATTTCAGAGAGTTTAATTCGGGAGTGACTCAGGATATTTCAGCGGAGAGGGAGTTTGACGGTAGTGTTACCAATTTGAATTTTAAAGTAGAATGGTTTCTAGATGCTAGTAATGATCTATCCATATCCTTCCGTTGGACGAATAATGAACATTTTATTATACCCGTAACCACGATAATCCAGGACAAGGGTCAAACGACAATCAATGTCCTGGAAAACTATCATCAACACCGCAGCCAGGTGTATAATGCAAACTACCGCAAAAGGTTCGATCCTAAAAAGAATAGAACACTTGATATCGACATCAACCTCAATAACAATGATAACTTGCTGCCAAGCACAGCAAGGGTCAATGAAGTAATTGTACTTGACAATGACATACTATTTAATAATTACATTTTCAATGGTGCCATAGATCTGGCATGGGAGATCGATGAAAAATCATCCATAGAAGCAGGGGGTCTTTACACGAGGAAGTTTATCGAGAATGAGCAATTTGGAATGAATACGGAAGGGTCCATTACGCTTACTTATAATTACGATGAAGATACGTATGCTTTGTACTTTCTGTATAAAAAGCAGTGGAATAAATTAGGTCTGCAGCTAGGGCTTAGAAGTGAATATTTTCAATCTGAAGGCAATGTAAATAACGAGGTGCTAGCAATCGCAAGGGAGTTTTTGAATCTTTTCCCATCATTTCATCTTAATTACAAGCGAAGTGAACTATTGAACTATTCTTTATCTGTAAACAGGAGGATTGCTAGGCCAAGCTTTTTTGATCTAAACCCACTTACTACAATTAATAATCCCCTATTCCGTAGGGAAGGAAATCCAGCACTGACTCCTGAGTTTACAGATAACTTGGAGTTTGGATTAAGATGGAACAAGAAAAGCTTCTCATTAAATAATAGCCTCTTTTATAGAAGAAGTACTGATCTGATCAATCGATTGTTTGTGGTAGACAGTGTGGGGAGCACGGTAATGACCTTTAGCAACGGTGGAAACATTCACACTATAGGTATAGAAAGTACATTGTCAAAGAAATTATCTGAAAAACTTGATTTTACGATAACAGCTACGGGCTTCTATCAATATGCAAGGCCAGATATTACTGACTTCTTTTATGCAAATCAGTACAATTACAATTTGAGAACTAAGCTAAGCTATAAGCCTTCTCAAAAGTTGTCCGGAGATATCCAATGGAATTACTTTGGAGAACGTAGAAATTTGAATTTAACTGCGGAAGATTTCAACTTTTTAAATATTGCGGTCCGCTATAAAACCTTGCAGAATAAAGGTACTTTCACCTTGAGGTTTACAGATGCGTTCAGGACTAATATTTTTAGAAGCGAGCGCATAAGCAACTCCATTAAAGAGGATATGACCTGGAAAGGTCAAACACGGGTTCTTATTTTGGCCTTCAACTATCGATTCTCAAAGGGAGATATCGCTTTTAGGAAGAGTAAATCCAAGAACTACAATGAGTCGGGAGCTCTCGAGTAAAACAAGGATTTTCTTTTAAAGGCACCTCTAAAAACTCAGTTCAAGAATTTGAGGTAGCGTTTTTTTTTATGAGACAAGACGTCAAAAACGGAGTTTAGCGGCGTTAAATAAGTATTTTGACAACGAAGTATCAGGAAAAAAGAGCATCTCAAAAATTGAAAGTGGCTTTTTAGAGGTGCCCAGCTCTTCGAGATTTGTAATCTCGAAGCATAATCACTGAATTTGTAATTCTGATCATGCTAATACTTTTCGAACGCCATAAAA
>JBCCLN010000195.1:0-7934 GCA_039026865.1 Bacteroidota bacterium
ATCTTACTTCTTGCCAGAAGGTGGGACAAATGAACTGGCGATAAAAGGATGTGAAGAAATTATTCCAGAGATTAATGTTGATTTTGATCTCATTGTCTGTCCAATCGGGACCGGGGGCACCTTTTGTGGGTTAATTGCATCGCTTGAAGAAAACCAAAGCGCATTGGGGATGAGTGTCCTTAAAGGAGATTTTATCTTGAACGAAGTAGATAAGCAGTTGGATAGGTACCAAATAAGATCACCAAATTTTGATATCAATATCGATTACCATTTCGGAGGATATGGCAAAATCACCGATGAACTCATTGATTTCATCAATGAATTCAAAGAAAACTTCTCAATTACTTTAGATCCTATTTATACAGGAAAGTCGTTTTTTGGCGTTTGGGATTTAATTAAAAGAGATAATTTCGAAAAGAATCTTAAAATAGTACTACTACACACAGGCGGTCTCCCTGACATTATGAGCGTTAATCGAAAAAATCAAGATATTTTTCAATAAAATTTAACTTTAAATCAATTTTCTAATGGTAAAAAAATACATATTACAAATCATATTGTGTTGCGCTTTCATAGCATGTAATACAAGTGAGCTGGAATTTGATGATTTAAATGTCCCACCAATCACAGGTGTATTTGATGTTCCTCTTGGAGATATTACTTACACAATGAGTGAACTTCTTGATGAGATAAACCCTTCCGATTTGAATCTTCTGGAAGATAGTTCCAACTTCTTAACGCTTTTTTATATTGATTCTCTCAATTACAGCGCAGGTGATGATTTCGTTGAAATTGATGACATTAGTGGAAGGAATACACTGTCCTCTATTCCTGTTGAAGTTGGACCAATCACAGTTTCACTAGCTGAACAATTTACTCAATCCTATAACCCTAACAGTGGCGAACAACTCGATTCTGTGTATCACGATAGGGGAGAACTTTCCTTAACTGTATCTTCTGATGTGAATGCTACCCTTAACTACACGGTTACTTTTAACAATACCATAAGGACAGCTAACAGAACCCCAATGACTTTCGTAGGTTCTCTACCAGGAGCTGGATTAGAAACTCAATCTCAACCTTTGCAAAATCATGTTACCAGGCTTAACAATACGTCTGGCTCTAATGAATTTACGGTAAGTTTCGAAGTTGAGATTGTCCTTGCTGAGAATCAAAGTTTAGATGGCACAGAAGATATCTCCATTGATTTTACGTATGGCAATCAAACTTTTAACCTGATCTACGGCAAGTTTGGGCAAGATTCGGTTTCTCTAGGCCGCCAATCCATAAATATTGATTTATTTGATGATTTCGGTGACGGAATTTTCTTTGGTAATCCAATCTTTCGTTTTAAGTTCGGGAATGAATTTGGTATTCCTGTTGCTGTGGATTTTTCAGGGGTAAGTGGTGATGATGGAAATGGAAATAACCAAGTATTTCTATCCGGGAATATCGTAGATGTACTCCCCGAAATTGGGGCAGCCGCTAATCCCGGGGAAACAGAAGAGACCACAATTGAAATAAATAAAAGTAATTCAAACATAGTTCAATTACTTTCCAACTCACCCTCGAGACTGGTTTTTGACATAGTCGGAATCTCAAACTTTTATGATAATGATCAATCTAATTTTGTGCAACCCGACAATGAAATCTCAACCCTGATAGAAGTGGAAGTTCCAATGGAAGTGCGACTAGAAGATTTTGAAGTAACATTTGGTTATGGACTAGAAGATGGATTGGATACCGAGGATTTTGATTCTGCTTTTTTAAGAGTTGTAACTTTCAATGAGCTTCCTTTTTCTGGTAGCTTAACTATGGAAATCCAAGACGCTACCGAAACGTCTTTATTCACAATCCCAGAAGCACTTGTTTTTGACGTTCCATTCATTGATGTTAATGGTTTTGTTACAGATCCAAGCGGATCTTTTGCAGATATTCCCTTATCTCCTGAGGCTATAGAGGCCCTTACCGTTGGTTCTAGAATAGAGATGATTGTTACATTAAATACCCCAGTATCATTAACATCAAGAGAAATATTCGTTAAGATATTAACAACCTATAAGCTGGAAATAAAATTAGGCATCGGTGCGAGAGTAAATATTGAAATTGATTAGATGAGGTTTACCGTCATCACTATATTAGCCTTTCTAATTATCAGGTTAGAGGCACAAAATAGTGTGTCATTTTTTCATTTGGGCAATACTACATTCCAAAATACTTACTTAAACCCATCACTTATCCCTGAAGGCAAAACCTTCATTGGCCTCCCGCTACTTTCTGGAATTCACGTTCATTTCAATAGTAAACTAAGCTATAATGAAGTATTTACTAAAGAAAATGATGAAATATTAGTAGATGTATATGGTAAAATATTACCCAACCTTCAAAGAAATAATTTATTCTCAGCGCATGTAAATGTGAATTTATTTCACCTAGGCATCAAAACGAAAAAAGGGATGCTTATTGGTTTTATGGCAAATGAGCGAGTAGAGGCCGATGCTGTGTATTCTCGTGATCTGGTGGATTTTTTTTGGAATGGAAATGACCAATTTCTTAATCGAGACATTAAACCGTCAGACGCGGGGATCAAAGGGACACATTTTAGAGAGATTGGACTGAGCCTAGCTGCACCAATCAATGAACGACTCACTCTAGGTGCAAAAGGTAAATTTCTGGTGGGCTTTCTGGATATTAGTACACCTGGAAATTTTAATGCTCGCCTCAACTCCAGTGGAGAAGCATTTCAAGTAGATGCAGAGTGGAAAAATTATGCTATTAGAACCTCTGGTTTTGACATATATGATGGCAATGAGGGAAGCCTGAGCTCTCATCTTGTGATGAATAGCAATAACGGATTAGCCCTGGATCTAGGCGCTACTTATCGTCTTCACCGCAATTACACCATTACAGGATCAATACTAGATATTGGATACATAAGATGGAAGGAAGATATTTATACTGAAGCGCTAAACGATACCACTTTTAGGTATGATGGAGTACAGCTTGATAATTTAGGAACCATTGTACAAACAGTACAAGATTCTTTGCTAGATAGGTTCGTAACAACTGAGAATAATGATCCTTACACTTCATGGCTACCCGTAAAAGTATATGGCAGTTGGATCTATCACTACAGCCAAAAGACAGATATTCATCTTACAACGGGATCCCGGATTATCCAACGTCAGGCAAAAATGCTTTATGGTTTAGGCATCACACATCGTTTTGGGAAAGTATTTACCGCTTCTGTTTCGGCTACTAAACTTCCGCAACAATTTATAAACCTTGGAGCTGCTTTTGCTTTAAAAGGAGGTCCTATACAAATGTATTTGGCAGCCGATCAGATGGTCAACTACTCAGTACCTGATATGAGATTATTCGATTTTAGATTCGGAATCAATTTCATTTTCGAAAAGAAAGATGCCAAGGGTAATGGTCGTGGTGGTTATTATAATAAGCCGTTTAAAGCTAGGGCTAAAGGGTATGACACAAATATTTTTCTTGGAAAAAAAGTAAAAACCAAGAAAAGAGAAGGGATTTATTCTATTATAAAAAGGCAGAAAAGACGAGAACTAAAAGACAAAAAGACTAAACAAAGAAAAATCAGTAATAAAAGTTTGAACGGTTTTCAAGGCAAGAAAAACTTAAACAACGAATTACATTAAAACAAGTGTCTAAACACATCACTTAACTTGGAAAAAGATTTAACGACAATTTTGAAATGTTTAGAATCTTGAGATTTAAGGTTGTGTTTTGAAATGTATATTTCCTTAAGGCCCAATTTCTCAGCTTCGTTGATCCTATTTTCAATTTTGTTGATAGGCCGTATTTCACCTCCTAATCCTACTTCTGCAGAAAAGCAGACTTCTTCTCCAATAGGAATATCCTCAAAGGAAGAAAAAATGGAAGTGCAAATGGAGAGATCAAGTGCTGTATCTTGTATTTTTAGTCCTCCGGCTATGTTCAAAAAAACATCTTGACTACTTAATCGGACACCTAAACGCTTCTCCACCACTGCTAGCAACATGTTTAACCTTTTATAATCGTATCCGGTAGTGCTCCTTTGAGGGTTGCCATAGCTTGTTGGGCTCACAAGAGCTTGGGTCTCCAGGATCAACGGCCTACTACCTTCTAGCGTAGCGCCAAGCGTAATTCCACTTAGGCCTGGTTCTCTCGGGGATATTAATACTTCAGAAGGATTTGTTACTTCTATAAGACCATGAGATTTCATTTCAAATATGCCCAGTTCAGAAGTAGAGCCAAATCGATTTTTAATTGTCCGGAGTATACGGTAGGATAAATGACGGTCTCCCTCAAATTGTAGAACAGTATCAACCATATGCTCAAGAACTTTTGGCCCCGCAATGGCTCCGTCTTTATTTACATGACCAATTAAAAATACGGGGATATTTTTTTGCTTGGCCAACTTCATCAGCTGGATCGTACACTCCTTTACTTGGGAAATAGAGCCGACTGCTGCCTCTATCCGGTCTGAGTATAGGGTCTGGATGGAGTCGATAATAAGAATTTCTGGTTGCAGTTTTCCTGTTTGCCTGATGACTTCAGATAAACTAGTCTCTACATATAAAAAACACTGGTCTGACTGAGATCCAATTCGGTCAGCTCGCATTTTTATCTGCTCTGCACTTTCTTCACCTGAAACATAGAGTATTTTCCGATTCAATTGAATAACAGCTTGCAGTATCATTGTAGACTTTCCAATGCCAGGCTCACCACCTATTAAAACGAGCGACCCTGGCACTATTCCGCCTCCTAATACCCGATCCAATTCCTTTATTTGAGTTGAAAATCTATCCTTTTTGATTGTAACGTTCGCATGATTCAAGTTGACAGGCTCGCTTTTGACCAAAGCAAATTCACTTGCAGCATCAACGGCGGATTTAGTAATCACTTCTTCAACATAGGTATTCCATTCTCCACAAGAAAGACACTTGCCTATCCATTTAGCGGACTCCGCGCCGCAGTTTTGGCAATAGAATACCGTCTTTGTTTTTACCATTGATCAAACGATTTCAGGAAGCAGTCAACGTAATTCGATATATCAAAATAAAGTGTTTAACTCACAAAATCTGTTGAGATTTCTATAACAGCAGTTTTTTAAAGTCTTGCTTTTGTAGATGTAATCAATCACTATAATCAAAGAACTAGACTTTAAAACTTTTATCTTTTATGCAGTGCCTTTAAAACTACCTACAACACTGTGCCTTATACTCTCCGTTGCAAATAATATCAATCAAGTAACCATCTCTGTTTCTAAAAATCTATTACAATGATTTCTTATTAAAACCAATACATAATTTTTTAAAGTTCAGAGGAGATTGAAATAAAGACCATTAGTTCGATCAAATCGTCAAAAATAGCGCTACCATAAATCTTCAGGTGTGGTAATTTTAATGTTAGAATAGGTCCCATCCACCAAGAAAACCTTCTCCCCTGCTTTTTCAAAAACTGTTGCATCATCGCTATAAGTAAAATTTTTAATTTTATCGTAAGCTTTCTTAATCTGGCTAACTACAAATGTTTGGGGTGTTTGGACTAACACGTAAGATGTACGATCCCTGGCTTTAGAAATTTTATTGGGCAATATCTCTCTTATGGAATCTTTCAATTTTACTACGGCTATTCCAGAACCAAATTTTTCGGCTGAATCAAAAGAATTTCGAATGGTCTCCACCTCAACAAAAGGACGCACTGCATCATGTATTGCTACTAGTCCATCGGATTCTATTGTATCCAACCCTGCTTTCACAGATGCTGTCCTAGATTCTCCACCAACTGCATGAACGATCTGGTTTGCGAAAGAAAACTCAACTTTCAAAGCTTCCCATCTGGAAAAATGATTCTCAGGGAGTACGGCGATGATCTGAGTTTTGGGATCAGCTTCAATATATTTTCTAATCGTTCTAATGATGATGGGTTCATTTTCTAAAATAAGAAACTGTTTCGGAATCTTAGACCCCATACGCGTACCGCTTCCCCCTGCCACTATAATGGCATATTTTTTCATCACGTCAAATGATCAACATAGCATCTCCGTAACTAAAGAATCGATATTTTTCCTGAATCGCTGTATGATACGCTTCTAGAATTAATTCATAACCGCCAAAGGCAGAAGCCATCATCAAAAGCGTTGATTCGGGAAGGTGAAAGTTGGTTATGAGTGCATCGCAAATCTTAAAATCGTACGGAGGGAAAATGAATTTATCAGTCCAACCGGAATTTTCCTTCAAAAGACCCATCGCTGAGACGGAAGACTCAAGGGTTTTCATTACAGTAGTGCCTACCGCACAAACTTTAGATTTTTCTTCTAATGCCCGATTAACACGATCCGCGGTTTCTTTTTCTACCCAGAAGTTTTCTGAGTCCATCTTGTGTTTTGTCAGATCTTCTACATCTACAGATCTAAACGTACCTAATCCAACGTGTAATGTAATTGAAACTACATCTACTCCAAAAAGCTCAAGACGCTTCATAAGTTGTGGGGTAAAATGTAGCCCAGCTGTTGGAGCCGCTACCGCACCTACATTTTTGGCATAGATTGTTTGAAATCGATCTCTATCTTCAGACTCAGTTGCTCTTTTAATTTCCTTAGGTAGCGGTGTTTCTCCTAATGAATCAATCATTTTGTAGAATTGACTTTGGTCTCCATCAAAAAGAAATCGGATGGTTCTTCCTCTACTCGTCGTGTTATCAATTACTTCAGCAACTAGCTCTCCATCACCAAAATATAATTTATTACCAACTCGAATCTTTCTAGCAGGGTCAACTAGCACATCCCAAAGCTTCATTTCATAGTTTAATTCCCTTAAAAGAAATACTTCGATCTTGGCCCCTGTCTTCTCTTTATTTCCGTATAGTCTGGCAGGGAAAACTTTAGTATCATTAATCACAAAAACATCATCTTCATCAAAAAAGTCTACGACATTTTTAAATGTTTTGTGTTCAATTTCTTTAGAGTCTCTGTGAACAACCATAAGTCTGGAATCGTCACGATTTTTAGTTGGGTGTAGTGCAATTAAACTGGAAGGTAAATCAAATTTGAACTCTGATAATTTCATTCCCATAGGAAAAAATTCTAATTATAAAATGAAAAAGATGAAAAGTAGCAAACTTATTTCAAGTTTGTCACGAATATACTATCAATCTCTTGGTTTCAAAGATTGAATCTATTTACGGGTATAAGACAGTTTTCCACTATTATTAAGGATTACAAATGAATTCCTTTCCGTTTTCCACTCGCAATCTTCTTTTAAGGAAGATACCCGGCATTCAATCAAGATTGTTCGTTCTTTCCAATAAACGCGAATGTTTTGGTAAAGAAACTCGTTTTTTCTTTTTACTGCTGATATAGTATCAGGTTGAGGTTATGATTTTGCCTGTTTGTTTCCTGGTTCTATTGGATTCCATGCGAATAAGGGTTTCTAAACACGGCCAACATGTAAAAGACTAACCGTTTTGGATACATGAGAAGAAGGACTAATGGACTATGGAAATGTTGGAGAGTACAATCAATTATATTCATTCATGAAATGAGCATAAAGATTGTAAAGCGAATGTATACTCACTGCCCCGATGGATAGTTCCAATCTTTAGCTCAGCCGATGCGGTTTGATCGCGAATGCAATGTATGCGATTGAAAATAAATTTATACCTTGAAATAACTACGTTTTAAACCTCTATACCATGCTCAGAAATTTTAGTCAATAGTGTAATGGTCGTAAATGAGGCTTCTGAAATTTTGAGTAACGAAGCGTTGGGACAAAAGGCGGGTTTTTCTAAGGATTTTCTATTAGCCGCCACCGGAAAATGACTGCCGACCATCAAGAAATGGCTCACGGTCACCGAAAAATGACTGCCGACCATCAAGAAATGGCTCACGGTCACCGAAAAATGACTGCCGACCATCAAGAAAT